>JAGQUQ010000009.1 GCA_020438425.1 Solirubrobacterales bacterium | reverse complement strand
CGTCCACCCCGGCCTTCTCGAAGACCTGTGCAGCGGCGTTGCCGCAAGGGGCCTCGAGATCGCAGATTGCGAGCTTCAGGCCGCCGTCGGAAAAGTCGCTCAGGCTCTCGACTTTGCCGGGATTGCCCTTTGGCACCGCGATCTCGAGCACGTTGCCGGCGAAGGCCTGCGGCTCGCCGTCAGCCATGCCCGAATCCACAACCTTGTCCATGTTCGGCTCGTCGGCAGAGGCGAAGACATCAGCCGGGGCGCCCTGGTCGATCTGTGCGGCGAGATCCGAGCTGGAAGCGAAATTGAACTTGACGGTCGCGCCGTCGTGCCCGGTTTCGTACTGCTTGCCGAGCTCGGTGAAAGCCTCGGTCAGCGAAGCCGCCGCGAACACGGTCAGATCGCCGTCCCCTTCCGAATTGGAGTCATCCGAGCCGCAGGCGAGCAGACCGACCGACAGGGCCAGGGCCGCAAAGCAGGACGCCAGACGGACTCCGGTGATGCTAGTGCGCAATTTCGACTCCTACGTTGGTTGCCTTGGCTGTGGCGATGACAGCCTTTCCGACCTCGATCCCGAGCTGCTCCACCGCCTCGGAACTGATCAGGGACACCAGCCGGAACGGGCCGGCCTGAATGTCGACCTGGGCCATCACGCCGTCGGTTTTCACCGCGGTGACGATGCCGCGCATCCGGTTTCGAACCGAGTAGGTGGCGCCGCCTTCGGTTTCGACCAGGGCCTCCGATGCGACCCGGGCCAGCTCGCGGCCATCAATCGTTTTGGTTCCGCCTTCGCCCTCCTTGAGGGTCAGCCGACCGTCGGCCGCCCAGCGGCGGACGGTGTCATCGCTGACCCCGAGCAGGGTGGCCGCCTCGGCGACCCGAAAGTCTGTGGTGGACATGGGGCCAACATATCACTACCGCATTCACGGGAAAATACGGATCTTTTCCACGCTAATGCGGCGTAATATTCCCAATTTGTCTGAGGATGCGGTTCTTACCGGCTACCGGGCAAGCGGGCGGCCACCGGACACCCTGTCGCGACCGGGCTCAAGACGGATGATCACGTCCTTGTAGGCCGGGCAGTTGCTCCGGGCGTCTACCGCACTGCGATGAACCAGTTCGTTTGCTTCCGGGAAGTACATCGCGGCGCAGCCCCGCTTGGTCGGGTAGGCGACCGCGCGGTATCCACGAAGAACCCGGTCTTCCTCCCCGGGCCGCTCGGCGAAAACGTCCACGGTCTGTCCGTCCTCGAGATCCATTTGCGCCAGGTCTTCGGGATTCATGAAGATGACGAACCGTCCCCGCCGAATCCCGCGGTACCGGTCGTTGAGGCCGAGGATCGCCGTGTTGTGCTGGTCGTGGGCACGGACGGTGTTGAGAATGAGGCGACCCGCCGGCACCTGGAGCAGCGGCACCGGTTCCGTGGCGAAGCGGGCCTTGCCCGTCCCGGTCGGAAAGATGCGGGCATCACGCGGCGGATGAGGCAGCACGAAGGTTCCGTGCTCGTCAAGTTTGCGATTGAAGCCCTCGAAACCCGGGATCACGCGGGCGATCGAGTCCCGGATCCGGTCGTAGTCTCGCTCGAATCCCTCCCAGTCGACCGCTGAGTCGGGCAAGGTACGACGGGCCAGCCGGGTGATCACCGAGACGTCCGAGATCAGCCCGTCGGCGACCGGGGCCATGTTGCCCTCGCTGGCGGTGATCCGGCAGACCGAATCTTCGGCAGTCACCCGCTGTGATCCGGATTCCTGAACGTCCCGCTCGGAGCGGCCGAGTACCGGCAGGATCAGTGACTCTTCGCCACAGACGACATGGGAGCGGTTCAGCTTGGTCGAAACGTGGACGGTCATCCCGGTCCGCCTCATGCCTTCCTCGGCCCGGCTCGAATCGGAAACCGCGGCGACGAAGTTGCCGGCCATGCTCATGAAGAAGTCCACCTCGCCCCGCTCCATCGCGTCGATCGCCCGGACCGTGTCGTACCCGTGCTCGCGGGGCGGTTCGAACCCGAACTCCTTCCGGAGTGCGTCGAGGAACCAGTCCCCCATCTGTTCCCAGATGCCCATCGTCCGGTCGCCCTGGACGTTGCTGTGCCCGCGGATCGGTGAAGCGCCGGCACCGTGCCTGCCGATATTCCCCTTCAGGAAGAGCAGGTTCATGATCTCGGTGATCGTCTCGACCGCGGTCGTCTGCTGGGTCAGCCCGAGAGCCCAGGTGATGATCGTCCCCTCGGAATCGATGTAGCGGCGGGCCAGCTCGTCGATCTCGGACGCCTCGAGACCGGTTGCGGCGAGAACCTCCTCGTCATCGAGGGCGAGAGCCGCCTCGCGGTAGGCATCGAACCCTTCGCAGTAGCTCTCGATGAACTCGTGGTCGATCACCTTGCCCGGGTCGGCCTGCTCGGCCAGGAGAACCCGCTTGCCGATCGCCCTCAGCAGATGCTGGTCGCCGCCGACCCGGATGTGGACGAACTGATCCGAGATCACCGTTCCCCGGCCGGCGAGCCCGCGCGGTGTCTGGGGGTTTCGGTAGCGGAGCAGGGCCGCCTCGGGCAGCGGGTTGACGCCGACGACCGCGGCCCCGTTTTGCTTTGCTCCTTCGAGAGCATTGAGCATCCGCGGGTGGTTGGTGCCCGGGTTCTGGCCCATGACGATGATCAGGTCGGCCTGGTCAAAGTCCGAGTAGGTGATCGTCGACTTGCCGACGCCAACCGAGTACCTCATGCCGGTACCGGTGGCCTCGTGACACATGTTCGAGCAGTCGGGCAGATTGTTCGTTCCGTACTCGCGGGCCAACACCCCGTAGAGAAAGGCCGGCTCGTTCATGATCCGGCCGCTGGTGTAGAACACCGCGTCGTCGGGCGAGTCGAGCGAACGCAGGCGTCCGGCCACCAGGTCCAGGGCACGGTCCCAGTCGATCACTTCGTAGTGATCGGACCCCTTTGGCCGATAGACCGGTTCAGTGATCCTCCCCTGCCTGCCCAGCCAGTACTCCGACTTGTCGAGCATGCTTGAAAGCGGGTTCTCCGCCCAGAATTCGCTGGGTACGGTGACCGGGCTGAGCTCCGAGTTGAGTGACTTCATGCCGTTCTCGCAGAAGTCGATTGCCGGAGGCTTGTCTTCGCTGATCCAGGCGCAACTCGGGCAGTCGAATCCGCGCTCGTGATTCATCGAGAAGGAGGCGCGGAAGGTCTTGCGCGGTCCGGCGTTCCGGAGCATCGGCCCCATCGCAAAGCCGATCGAGGGCAGGCCGGCCGCGACCTTCTTGGGAGGTCCGACCTTCAGGCCGAGGTCATTGAAATCCTCCTTCGGGGCCCGCTCGCTCACCGGGCCAGCTCCCGCGGCAACTCGCTCGACTCGCCCTTCGATGGCTCGCTTCCGGTCCGGATCCTGTCCGGCCGGCTGTAGGCAACGAGCGACTCTCCGCGGGCAAAACCGGCCAGGGTGATCCCGGACGAAACTGCCAGCTCGACCGCAAGCGAGGACGGGGCCGAAACCGCCGAGAAGATCGGGATGCCGGCCATCTTTGCCTTCTGGACCAGCTCGAAACTGGCCCTGCCGGAAACCTGGAGAACGCATCCGGTCAGCGGCAGCAGGTCTTCCAGGAGAGCCCAGCCGATCACCTTGTCAACCGCGTTGTGACGGCCGACGTCCTCGCGTGTGGCCAGCAACTCGCCCGAGTCTGCGTCGAAGATCGCCGCGCCGTGAAGCCCGCCGGTCTTCTCGAAGACGGATTGACTCTCCCGGAGTCGACCCGCCATGCCCAGCAAGCGCTCCAGCTCGATACCGACCCGGTCTCCGGCCGGGTCGAAGGCGGAAGCCCTTTCCACCGCGTCGATACTGGACTTGCCACAAACGCCGCAGGAGCTGGTCACGTAGAAGTTACGCTCGAGCCCGGCCGGGACCGGCCCCGCGCCAGGACCGGTCAGAACGTTCAGAACGTTGAACGGGTTCGGGCCCTCGGCTTCCGAACCGCGGCAGTACTCGGCGCCTCCAAACTGCGACTTCCCGGTGAGCACCCCCTCAGAGACCAGAAAACCGGCGGCCAACTCGTAGTCGTTGCCCGGAGTTCGCATCGTCACGGAAAGTGGCGAGCCGTCGAGCCGGATCTCGAGCGGCTCCTCGCCGACCAGCGAATCGCGGCGCCGGCTTGCCCGGCCGCCCGCCTGAAACCGGGTCACCATTCGCTCTGAGACGACACGCCCCATTGGCTGATCATAGATGTGACGTCCCTCCGCCAATAGCATCCGGGCCGTGATCACCGTCGAAGAGCACCTCAAGCGTGTCCTTGCCGGAACAGCCAGGCTCGAGAACGAGCTGCTGCCCCTTTCCGAGGCTCGAGGGCGATGCCTCGCCGAAGCGGCGATTGCCGAGATCCCGGTGCCCCCCTGGACCAACTCGGCCATGGACGGATACGCACTACGGGCCGACGACCTGGCCGGGATCCGGGACGATTCTCCCGTGGTCCTGAAGGTAGTTGCCGACATCCCCGCGGGATCGAAACTGAACCCCGAGATCGGTCCGGCCGAGGCGGCCAGGATCATGACCGGAGCGCCTCTTCCGGACTCGGCAGACACGGTCATTCCGCATGAACTGACCGACGGCGGCACGGCGCAGGTGGAGATCCGCGAGGCGATTCCCCGCGGCCGGCATGTTCGCCTGGCCGGCGAGGACCGTGAGGCCGGCTCCCGGATTGCCGAACCCGGCTCGGAGCTGACCCCGGAGTCACTGGCGGCAATTGCTTCAGCCGGAATCGGGCAGGTCAAGGTCGGTGCCCGGCCACGGCTCGCGGTGATCAGCACCGGAAACGAGCTGGTCGAACCTGGTGCTCAGATCAGGCGGGGGCAGATTCCCGATTCAAACGGACTTCTGGTCTCTTTCCTCGCCGCCGACGCGGGCGCTGCGGCGACGGTCGATCACGCCGGTGACGACCCGGCTGAACTGGAGGCTGCGATCGATCGCCATCGCGAGGCGGTCGACGTCCTTGTGATCACCGGCGGGGTGAGCGTCGGTGCGTTCGACCCGGTCAAGGCGCTTTTCGAAGGCGGCGACTCGGTCCGGTTCGACCGGGTAGCGATGCAGCCCGGAAAGCCTCAGGCCTTCGGACGTCTCGCCGAAGGCCCGCTGGTCTTCGGCCTGCCGGGGAATCCCGTCAGCGCCTGGGTTTCCTTTCAGATGTTCGTCCGCCCTGCTTTGCGAAAGCTCCAGGGCTTCACGAGCCTGAACACCGAACCCGTTCCGGCTCGGGCCGCGGAAGACTGGAACACACCCAAGGGCCGGATGCAGGTGATCCCGGTCCGGATCTTCGACGGCGAAGAACGCCAGGTACTTCCGGCGGCCAGCGGTGGCTCCGGATCCCACCTGATTGCGAGCCTCGCCGATGCCGACGGCTATGCCCTGGTCGATGCCGAAGTCGAAAGGGTCCGGGCCGGTGACCGGGTTATGACCGTTCGCCTGCGCGACCCGGAACAGTTCAACCACAAGAAGAGGAGCACCCCTTGACCTTCACCCACCTCGACGATTCCGGCAAGGCACGAATGGTCGACGTGACCGAGAAGCAGCCCACCGTGCGATCGGCCACGGCCTCCGGATTCGTTCGCTGCCCGCCGGCCGTGATCTCGGCTCTCAGGGACGATTCCGTCCCCAAGGGGGACGCGCTCGCGGTGGCGCGGATCGCCGGCATACAGGCGGCAAAGAAATGTGCCGAGCTCCTGCCCCTGGCCCACCTGATCGGCGTCCACGGCGCGACGGTTGATTTCGCGGTCGGTGACGAGGGAGTGGAAGTGTCGGCGACAGTCCGGACCGCAGACCGGACCGGTGTGGAAATGGAGGCCTTCACCGCCGTTTCAGTTGCCGCCCTGACCCTCGTCGACATGTTCAAGGGGATCGACAAGGGCGTGGAGATCGAGCGGATACGCCTAGAGGAGAAGACCGGCGGAAAGTCCGGAACCTGGCGGAGGCCGAGCTGATCCCGGAGCCCACCACTGCGGTAGTGCTGGCCGGAGGCCGGGGTTCCCGGCTGGGCGGAATCGAAAAGGGCGAAATCCGGCTTGGCGACCGGCGGTTGATCGACGTCGTGGTCGATGCCGCCCTCGCTGCGGGCTGTGAGAGAGCCCTGATTGCCGGGGGAATCGGTTCCTCAAGGGCCGTTTCGATCAGGGAGGATCCGCCGTTTGGGGGTCCGGCTGCCGGACTGGCGGCGGCCCTGCCGGAGGTCAGGTCGGACTGGATAATGCTGCTCGCCTGCGACCTCCCCCACGCCGGTCTGCTCTGCCACCTGCTGGCCGGGTCGTTTCGTCACATCACAGCCGAACTTGACGGTCTGGTCGCCTTGTCCGATTCCCGGATCCAGTGGCTGGCCGGCATCTACAGGCGAAGCTCGATCGAGAAGGCTGTCGCCCGTCAAATGGATCTCAATGGAGCCTCGCTTCGGTCACTGCTCGGCGACCTGAAGCTCCGCGAAGTCCAGGACCCTGAACGCCTTGCGCATGACATCGACACCCCCGAGGACCTGAAAGCCCTCACCCGAAGAGAGGAAGAACAATGAGTCAGGAAACACCACGCAATCTGCCGCCGGAAGCACTCGAAGGCTGGCTGGAGGAGATATCGAAGTTGCTCGGGATCGAAGAGCAGATCGACATAGGAGCCGTCCTCGACTTGACTCGTGATGTCGCCCATGACGTCGCCCGCCCGGCCGCCCCGCTGACGACCTTCGCGCTCGGACTCGCTCTCGGCCGGCTTCCGGCTGCGGAATTCGAAGTGAAGTTCACCGAATTTCACCGCGAACTGACCCGACTCGCCTCGGAGCAGCAGGAGCTTTGACCCGGGTCCGGGTCAGACTGTTTGCCGGTGCTGCAGAGGCCTTCGGACGGCCGGAAACCGAGGTGGAAGAGGTGTCTGACCTTTCCGGTCTGATCACCGAACTGTCAGGAGAAGATACGCGCCTGAGCGAGATCCTCGACCAGTGTTCGTTCTTCGTCGACGGCGAGCATCACCGTTCGCTGGATACCGATCTCCCCGACGGTTGCCGGGTTGACGTGCTGCCACCTTTCGCCGGGGGCTGATCAGCCGCCGATCGCGTTCATGCCACGGTCGGGCTGAACGAAATCCGGACTGTCAATTCCGTGACCCGCACGCTTGCCTGCGACTCCGGCTCGCAGGATGTCCCGGATCGCCTGGTCGCTCGCACCATCCCTCAAAGCCGAACGAATGTCCAGTTCATCGCGGGCGAACAGGCAGTTCCGCAGCTGGCCGTCCGCCGTAAGCCGAAGGCGATCGCAGTTCGCGCAGAATGGCGCGGTGACGGACGCGATCACTCCTACCCTCGCGGGACCGCCGTCGATCGCGAAGGACTCGGCCGGTGCCCCGCCCCGCCCCGGCACCGGCTCCAGATCGAAGCGCTTCCGGAGCGCAGCGAGAATCTCGTCGCGCGGGACCATTTCTCCGCGAACCCAGGTGTGACCCGCGTCGAGTGGCATGTGCTCGATGAATCGCATCTCGGCCTCGTGCTCGAGCGCGAACTCGACCAGATCCACAACTTCGTCGTCGTTCACACCCCGGATCACGACCGCGTTCAACTTGAGTGGTTTCAGGGTCGAACGCCGGGCTGCCTCGATCCCGGCCAGTACGTCGATCAGCCGGTCACGGCGGGTCAACTCGAAGAAGCGGTCGGGATCGAGCGTGTCGATGCTGACGTTGAGGCGGGAAAGCCCCGCTTCCTCCAGGCCGGGAATGAACTCCGGCAGGCGGATCCCGTTGGTGGTCATCGAGACTTCAAGCGGACCCGACGGGCCGCGAATCGAGGTGATCCGGCGGACGATCTCGATCAGGTTCGGGCTGATCAGCGGTTCACCGCCAGTCAGTCGCACCGATTCGATCCCTTCCGCCGCGGCGACGCGGACCACTCTCTCGATCTCCTCGGCGGTAAGAACAGACTGCTTCGGTATCCAGGGCACGCCTTCTTCAGGCATGCAGTAGGTGCAGCGAAGCGAGCACTTGTCGGTCAGCGAAATCCGCAGATCTCGATGCACCCGGCCGAAGCTGTCGACCAGACCGCTCATTTCAATCCCTGCCAGTTGTGGCGGCCGTCGGAAACGACCTGCCGCTTCCAGATCGGGAGTTCTGCCTTTATCCGTTCGATCAGTTCCCGGCTCACTTCGAAGGCGAGCGACCGGTGGGCGGAGGCCACGCAGGCGACCAGGGCAGGCTCTCCGACCCCGACCGCACCGATCCTGTGACTTGCTGCTATCCGGACATCCTCCCGCTCGAGGTCGTCGACGATCCGGGCAAGAATCGACCCGGCCTCCGGATGGGACGAGTACTCAAGCCGCTCGACTTCCCCCGGCGCCTCCGGATCGTGATCCCGGATCTGCCCGATGAAGGTCACGACCGCGCCAAAGGCGGGGTCCCGGACGGCCGCCAGATGGCGTCCCAGGTCGAGCTCGCGGTCAGTGATCTCGGAGAAGGCCATCAGTGGTCTCCGCCCCTCAACTGGTCGATCAGGTGCGGCAGGATCGGAGCCAGGTACTTGATTCCGTCACGCACCCCGCCGGTTGAGCCGGGCAGGTTGACGATGACCGACCGGTGCCCCGAGCCGCCCGGCCTGCTGACTCCGGCGAGACCACGGGAGAGCACCGCCGTCGGAAGCGCAACCGCCCCGGTCGCCCGCAGTCCTTCGGCGATTCCGGAAAGCTCCTGATCGATAAGCGGCTCGGTCCCCTCAGGCGTTTCGTCCCGTGGGCCGACTCCCGTACCGCCGAGGGTGAGGATCAGGTCCGCGCCGGCATCTATCGCGTCACCGAGCGCGCTCTCCACAACTTCACGCCCATCCGGGATCACGGCCCCGCTGATCGATTCGAACCCGGCTTCTCGCAGAGCCTCGATCGCCACCGGACCCGAGCGGTCCTCCCGTTCCCCGAAAGACGAGCGGTCCGAGACCGTGAAGACGACGGTCGATATTTCGGACAGAACGACGGCGGAAGCCATACCGGCAGCATAGGGACGAGCCGACTCCCGGGGCAGCCAAAGCCATCGGACTTCCAGCCGGAATCTTGCCATACGAACGATCGTGTGCTATTTATGTGTTCCGGGCGGGACCGCCGCCATCGTGAACGCTGCAACAGAAGGGAAGAACATGCGTGTGAGGAGACTTGGCTGGGCCGGCATCGAAGTCCAGTCGCAGGAAGCGAGCGTGGTGGTCGATCACATTCTTGGATGGAAGTCGATCGAGCCTTACATCGGGCCTCCCCGGACCCCGCTCCTGCCGACCGAGAGCCCGGGCAATTCGCTGGCCGCCTTCGTCACCCACCTTCACACCGATCACACCGATGCCGCAGCGATCTCCGGCGCGCTCGGGAAGGGTGGCTCGCTTCACCGGCCCCGGGTCATGGAGGGCGAGCCGCTCGAGACCGGAGGTGTGGCGGTTGCCGAGATCGAGCTTTCCGAAGCGGGCGTGGATCAGGTCCTGATCGAAGAGTGGGAGATGGTGGAAGCCGGACCGTTCGTGGCGACCGCGGTGCCGGCCGTCGACGGCTTCGGCGACCCTCAGATCTCCTGGGTGATCGAGGCCGACGGCAAGCGGATCATCCACGCAGGCGACACGCTTTTCCACGGATCCTGGTGGCTGATCAAGATGCGTTTCGGGCCCTTCGACGCGGCCTTCCTGCCGGTCAACGGCGCCGTTGCGTCCTTCCCCCACCGGCAGCCGGCCAGCGGCATCGAGGCTTCGCTCGCCCCCGAGCAGGCCGTCGCCGCAGCCCGGATCCTCGAAGCGAAGCGGCTGGTGCCGATCCACTACGACGGGATCCACGAGCCGCCTGTCTATCGACAGACCGAGAGCATCATCGAACGCCTCGAGAATGCGCTCGACGGAGAGACCGGGCTCGAACTGACAGTGATGGCCGAGGGTGAGACGCTCGATCTATAGTCACCCCGTGAGCCCGCGACGATCGAAAGCCGAAGCCGCGACCACGCACGATGCGATCGTGCGTGAAGCGGCCGAGGGCGCCTCCGAGATCGGTCTCGAGGGAATCTCGATCGGCTCGCTGGCGACGGCCCTGGGGATGAGCAAGGCCGGTGTGGCCGGGCACTTCAGGAGCAAGCAGGAACTCCAGCTGGAGGTGGTCGAGTTCGGGGCGAAGGACTTCACCGAGAAAGTCTGGGGTCCGAATGCGGACCTGAAGCCGGGCCGGGAACGCCTGCTCGGCTGCCTCGACACCTGGTACTCCTACTCGGCTGGCAGCCCGTTTCGCGGCGGCTGCCTGATGACCTCGATCTCGACCGAGTTCGACGGCCGCCCCGGACCGGTCCGCGAAGCGATCGCCGAGTCCTGGGGGCGCTGGACGACCATCCTCGAAAGCGATCTCGAAGCCGGAATCGAAAACGGAGAACTCTCTCCCCCACTCGCCCCGGCGGACACGGTCACCGCGATCGAATCACTGGCATCCGGGGTCAATCAGCAGACCCAGCTCTACTCGAAGCCGAATCCGGAAAAGACAGCCAGCGCCGCGGCCCGGGTCCTGCTCGGCATCCTCGCCTGAAAATTTCTGCACCGCCAACCGGCGTCAGGTTAGGCTCAGACCATGAGAAGAGGGGGAGCTCTCGGGCTGATCATGGCGGCGTTCCTGGTCCTCACTTCGAACGCGGATGCCGATTCGCAGAACCTGAAGCACCGATGCGGCAACACCAAGATCTCGACTGCCTTCACGGACACGGTCTACAACGCGTTGAACAACAACGGGGAAGGCAAGATCGGGCCCCGTCGGCTGGTCGTGAACCAGTCGGGGAACCTGCTCTTCGGAGGCACCCGCAACTTCATCGGTCACACGCCGATGGATCTCGGCAAAGTGACGCTGGCGATCAAGAAGAAGGACGGTCGCGCGAAGACCGAGGTCACGGTCTGCTCAACCGGTGGCGGGCCCGACTTCAAGCAGAAGGTCCACCTGAGCTTCACGATTCAGGGTGGTCGCGGCAACATCGGAACCACCTTCAACAAGACGATCGAGGGCCTGAAGAACCGAAGGCTTTCGGTGAGGTTCAACAGCAAGAGCGTGACCGACGAGTTCGAGTACTCGCTCGAAGTCAATCGTGCCGGTGAGAACGATGTCTGGCTTCCCTCCCAGGAGCAGCTGAGCGCGGTCTATCGGCCGGTCGAGGGCTTTGCCGACCTTCACGCCCACCACGCGGGCGGCTTCGCTTTCGCCAGCGGCTGGTACATCGGCGGAATGGAACAGAGCTCGGTCGATTCCGCTGATCACGCCAAGCGGCTGAAAGTGAACATCGTCGGCATTCCGGCCACCACCCTGCGCCAACCTCACCAGGGAAAGACGATTCCCAGCTGGGATGACGCAAGCCACCAGCAGATGAACCTGAACGCGCTCAAAGGCGCACACGACAACGGACTGGGCCTGATGGTCGCGCCCGCGGTCAACAGCGAGTGGCTCTGCTCGGTGCTCGCCTACGCCAAGGAGATCGACAAGCGCCAGTCCTGCCAGGACATGGAGTCGGCCAAGTTCCAGATCCTCAAGATGAAGCAGTTCGACGACAAGTACGGCTGGTACGACATCGTCACCAATCCCTGGGAAGCCCGGACCGCGGCCCTCGCGGGCCGGCTGCCGGTCGTGCTCGGAGTCGAAGTGAGCGATCTGTTCCCCCGCTCGGACGGCGACTGGAAGAAGCAGCTCACCGAGCTCTACAGCATGGGTGTGAGAGTGGTTTCGATCGCCCACGAATCGAACAGCCTCTTCGCCGGCGCCGCATACCACCACACGGAAACGCTGCTCTTCCCCAATCAGCTCAAAGCCTGGTTCTCCAGGGACATCGAGTTCGCGTCGATGGGTGACGACCGCAATGAGATCGGCCTGACGGCGATGGGAGAAGAACTGATCAGGGAGATGATGCGCAAGAAGATGCTGATCGACGTCGACCACGCTTCCTGGAACGCGGTGCTCGGCATTTTCAACATCACCAGCGCAAATCGCTTCTACCCGATCTACTCGAGCCATTCGCGGCCGAACGAGCTGCTCACCGATTACATGCGATCCGTCGTACCCGAGCTCAACACACCCCCGGCCATCTTCGACTTCATCCGGCGAAGCGGCGGCATGATCGGCATGCGAACGGGGCCCGACGCGATGCTTCGATACGAAGACAGCGGGGTCGCGAACAACTGCGCCGGATCGGTCAAGTCACTGATCCAGATGTACCGCTTCATCGAGGACGGGGGCGTGGCACCCGCTTTCGGCAGCGACTTCAACGGCTTCGTGCCGACCACCGGGCCCCGCTTCGGCAATCAGGCCTGTCCCGGAACCTCAGGCCAGCAGAGAATCGATCAGATGGAGGCCCAGGTCCAGCCAAACGGCGCCGGGGCACCGCCGAGCTGGTCTCGCTACCTGACCCGCGGCATGTCGGACATCGGGACCGAGCCGGCGGTCATCTTCGACATGCAGAAGCTGGGGGTCGACACCGAACCCCTGGAGAACTCAGCCCAGGCCTTCATCAAGATGTGGGGCCGCGCCTACCGCTCGGACCGCACCGAAATCCCTTAAGTCAAGCCCTGACCGGGCTTGGGGTCCAATACCGGTCACCACGGCACAGCCCCAAGGGACAATCACCTCGAAAGTGTCCGGCTGCAGACCATGCGGGTGGCGATATCGACCACCCAGCGGCCGACCTCGGGGTCCGGAAGGATTGAATCCCGGCGGTAAAGCACCCGTTCCGATGCCCGGCACCGCTCGACCGCACGACCGATGATCTTCTCCTGGAACATCGGGTCATAGGCGACGAAAACCGGGATAACCACTACCCGGTCCACCTTCTGGAGTAGTGACTCGACCGCGTCCATGGTCGGCTCGCGGCTGTAGTTGACCAGGTGTCCGCACCAGGCGTGAGCCGTGTAGGCGATCCCCAGTTCGATCTCAACCGAGTTGCGGATCTCCCTGAAGAACCGGTTCCACTCGTCGTCGAACTCGGCGCTGCCGTACCCGACGAGGACCAGTCCGTAGCGCTGGTCGCTGCCGTCTTCGGCGCGGCGACCGGTGATCGCGCGGAAGCGTCGGGCCACGTTTCTCTGAACGAGACCGGAGAAATCGATCAGTGGCGCAAAGTCCAGTTCGGCCCGGGCCGGGTAGATCTCGATCTTCTCGGCCTTCAGTTCGGCGATTTTGGCAGCGTCATCCGATCGTCCGCAGATCGCGGGAATGTCATCGAAGCTGTGATCGCTGACCGTGAGGAGCAGGGGGATCACGATCACCCTCTCGAACCCGGCCTCGTCGAATGCCCTCAACTGGGAGGCGATCGATGGCTCCGTGTATTCCATGAACGCTGTTCTGACCGCCCCGACTTCGGGAATCGCCAGGAGTTCGTCGCCTACTTCCCGGTGGACGTCAAGCAGCAGATTTCTCCAGGCATCGGATTTGGAGCCGTGGTTGACCAGGAGGATTCCGGTGTTTGCCCCTGCTTCGGCTCGCGGACGCCCGGAGAAGGCCCGGGTTTCATCGCTCGGAGCATCCGGGCTGCCGCCGGAGTGGACCGGGCAAGCGGCGGTGGTT
Organism: Solirubrobacterales bacterium; assembly: GCA_020438425.1. Taxonomy (GTDB): domain Bacteria; phylum Actinomycetota; class Thermoleophilia; order Solirubrobacterales; family 70-9; genus 67-14. The sequence continues at coordinate 36,762 of JAGQUQ010000009.1, read as the reverse complement.
GAGACTTCCATCTTCGACCTCTCTGTCGCGGAGTACTCGTTCGAGTATTCACAGTGAGAATGGTCGAATTAGCCTACCCTAACTATTCACCGTTTCCATCCGTATTTTCTGCGGAAATTACCCGCGGGCACCGGCCATCGGCGGATGGGGCCCGGGCGCCTGCCCGGGCCTATGAATTGGAGACGGAGAGCAGGAAGAGGCCGAAGCAGGTGAAGGCGACCATTACGGCGAGCATCCAGTACTGGGAGCGGGCCGCGGTGCGGTAGTCCTTCCAGATGGTGATCGCGCGGTCGTGGGCGAGGACGAGGCCCGCGACATGGCCGGCGATCAGCGCGGCGACCTGGACGTACCAGACGAGTTCGTTCGAGATCGCGTTGTAATCGATCCCGTAGGCGGCGGTTCCGAAGAGGTCGGTATCACCGGTGCCGAGCGGGTCCGAGAGCAGGTAGGTGAATTGGGCCTGCTCCTGGAAGAAGAAGAGACTGAAGTAGTGGGCCAGCAGATAGGCGAAGGCGATCGGGATCAAGGCGTGGGCGAAGGTCCGCCAGAGGGTCCGGCGGTCGGGCGCGCCGGGGATCGTGCCCATGCCCCGCACCCCGGCCAGGTAGACCAGGGCGACGATGCCGACGCTGAGCAACATGAAGATCGTGCTCGAGATCCGGGCTGAAGCCAGGGCGCTGAAGCCGAGATCACCGAAGCGGTCGATCGACCACTGGATCCCGTCCTTGAAGACACCTTCCGAGGCGCCGTCGAAGGTGGTGGTGCCGATCGACGTGATGATCAGCGCAACCGAGCCGGCGATTCCGGCCGGCCAGTTCACCGCCCCGGAAAGCAGGCGACGGACCCCAAGTTCCCGGCCCCTGACTTCCAGCTTGCCGAGCGAACCGAACATGCCGAAATAGACCGAGAAGATCTCACCGTTTCGAAACCAGGCCTCGCGACCGAAGAGGCCGGTCATGACCAGGGTGTAGATCGAGTAGAAGACCGCTGCCTGGGCGACGACCTCCGGCGAGACCCCGACCGCCACCCCGCTCCCCTCGCCGTAGACCAGTTCCAGCCAGACGAAGAGAAAGAGGCCGACCGCGGCCGGCCATCGCCCCAGATTCGCCGGGTACTCGAGATGAGCCGGAGAGCCGCCCGTGATCTTCCGCCACGCCCAGCCGACCGGGGCGGCGATCGCGTTCCAGGGGTTGAAGGCGGGGAATACGTTTCCGAACAGGACACCGAGCAGGGGAAATCCGAGCCACGCGGTGACGAACAGGAGCGTCAGGGTGATGTTGCGATCGGGAGCTTCGGTCCCTTCGAACCCCGAGTAGATCGCAACCCCGAGCAGAAAGAGCCCGATCGCACCGCAGAGGATGCGAACGGGGAGGCTGGTCAGCACCCGGCCGAAACCGGGCGCTACCCGACGCCAGGAATCACTCTCGTAGCGGGCCCGGCGCCAGCCCGCAGAGAGAGCGAAAAACGAAACTACGAGGACAATCGAGGCTCCCCAGGCGAAGAGCCACGCCGGTATCGGCAGATCCTGCCCCGCCGAGAGGGCATGTGCGAGAGGAAGGCTCAGGCGCGCGCCTTCTCAACTCCGTCGAGCAGCAGCCAGTTGGCCTTGAAGGCCTCTTCGGCGGCTTCGACCAGCTCGTCCTCGCTGAAGTCGTTCATGTGACGCTCGATCAGCTTGCGGCCTTCGGCGGCGTGATGGACATCCATCTCTTCGTGAACCGTGAAGTAGAGGTTGCCGGGGCTGCCGGTGATTCCGTAGTGCTCGTCGAGACCTTCGGTCTTGGTCTTCGAGATCGCCGGCTGACCTGACTCGATCGCGAACATGCGGGCGAGCTGGCGGCCGAAACCGTCCGCCTTGGTCCAGGTCTCGACGCACTCGAGGGTTTCCCGGTTCGGCTCGGCACCGACCGTGCCACCAACCGAGTTCACGAAGCCGTCCCACATGGCGACATGGTCGTGCTCCTCGGCGGCATGCGCCTCGAGTCCGGCACGCTCGGCTTCCGGGGCGGTTGCGGCGATGTCGGCACTCAGCTTGGCGATCGCTTCGGTCGCGTAGCGGTACTGGCCGGAGTAATGGGCGAGTTCCTCACGGGTCAACTCTCCCATCGACCAGCGCTGGTAGAAGGGGTGTTCCAGGACGTTGTACTCGGCCCGGGCCTGCTCGATGCGATCCCACAGATTCGTGTTCACGAGATTCTCTCCTCGTACAGCTCTTAGAGGGGGTGACTGAAGGCGGATCATATCCATACGATCACTTCATCCACCCGCTTCGAGATGACATAGCGGCGCCCGAACTTCCGGGCAAGGCCACCTGGGTCGGGAAGGACCCCGGAAAGATGCCGGTTCTGGCCGCGAAGGGACCGGTTCTGGTCCATTTCCTGGACTACAGCCAGCTCAACAGCGTCCGGACCCTGCCCTACCTGATCGAGTGGCATGAGCGCTATGAACCGCTCGGCCTGCGAGTGCTCGGGGTCCAGGCTCCGAGATTCCCGTTCGGATCCGACCCGGAGGCCGCGGAAACCGGTTTGCGGCGGCTTGGAGTCGAGTTTCCGGTCCTGATCGACGACCGCCAGCTGCTCTGGACCGGTTACGGCTGCGAGGGCTGGCCGAGCCTGTTTCTCTGGGGCCGCGGGGGGATCCTGCGCTGGTTCCACTTCGGTGAAGGCGACTACGCCGGAACCGAGGAGGCGATTCAGGAAGCGCTCAAGGCCTCCTTCGAGAACCTGCCGGAAATGCCGGAACTGATGGCCCCGGTCCGCCCGACCGACGAGCCCGGCGCGGAAATGCCGCCGCCCGGCCAGGAACTGGTGCCCTTCGAAGGCCGCCCCTGGACGATCGAGGATGGCCAGGCCTTCGACGTCGAGTACGAAGGCGGCGGCGCCTACGCCACCGCCGAAGGATCAGGCCGGCTGAAGATCACGCTCGACGGTGATCCGCATGCGGAGGTCGAGATCGACGGCCCGGGGCTCTACCCGCTGGCCGAGCACGACCGGCACGGAGCCCACCGGGTCGGGATCGAGCTCGAGGGCTCGCCGGAAATCTGGTCGGTCAGCTTCGCCCCTGCGGTCAGCTGACCATCGGGAGACCCTTGCGGATCTCCTTGGGAAGCATGAAACGGACCGACTCGTCGACCGTGCGAAGCTCGGAGACGTCCTCGACTCCGCGGTCGCGGAAAAGCTGAACCAGATCCTCGACCAGCTCTTCCGGGGCGCTGGCACCTGAGGTGATCCCTACCGTCCTTACCCCTTCGAGCCACTCTTCCCTGACCTGGCTGTGGTTGTCGATCAAAAATGACTCCGACCCGTGTTCGCGGGCGACTTCAACCAGCCGGTTCGAGTTCGAGGAGTTGGTCGAACCGATTACCAGGACCAGGTCGCAGTGCCGGGCAAGCTGCTTTACGGCGATCTGCCGGTTGGTCGTGGCGTAACAGATGTCCTCGCCCTTGGCGGTGACAATGCCGGGGAAGCGCTCCCGCAGGCGGCTGATGATCTCGGCCGTCTCATCGACCGAAAGGGTGGTCTGGGTGATCAGGGCGACATGGTCGGGATCGTCGATCTGGAGATCGTCGACCTCTTCGACGGTCTGGACCAGAACGATCGAGTCCGGAGCCTCGCCCATCGTGCCTTCGACTTCTTCGTGGCCTTCGTGACCGACCATGATGATCGTGTAGCCCTCGGCCGCGAACTTGCGGGCCTCGACATGGACCTTGGTGACCAGGGGGCAAGTCGCGTCGATCGTCCGGAGCTGCCGCTGGGCCGAGCGTTCATGAACCGCGGGCGAGACTCCGTGGGCGGAAAAGACGACGATCTCGCCCTCCGGCACCTCGGTTTCTTCCTCGACGAAGATCGCGCCGCGAGCGGCCAGCTGTTCGACCACATGCTTGTTGTGGACGATTTCCTTGCGAACGTAGATCGGGGCACCGTGGTTGTCGAGCGCCCGTTCGACCGTCTGGACGGCCCGGTCGACCCCGGCGCAGTAACCGCGCGGGGCGGCGAGGATGACCTTCTCGATCCCGGTGGAGAGTGTTTCCGGCATTGGACAAGGGTACCCGAGTAGAGTTATCTGTCAGTCCACGATGGGGAGCCATGGAACCCGCCAGCCACGAACTTGATCGCCTGACTGCGATTGATTCGCAGTTTCTGACCAACGAAAACGAAAACTCTCACATGCACATCGGTGCGGTGATGATTTTCGAGGGCGATCCGCCCACCTACGACGAGTTCAAGGCGCACATCGGTTCGCGCCTGGACTTCGTGCCGCGCTACAGGCAGAAACTGGTCTACCCCCCGTACGGGACCGGTCGCCCGCTCTGGGCCGACGATCCCGATTTCAACCTCAACTATCACCTGCGCCACACGGCGCTGCCGAAGCCAGGCGGCGAACGGGAACTGAAGATCCTCGCGTCACGGCTCTTTTCGCAGGCCCTCGATCGCTCCAAGCCGCTCTGGGAGATGTTCCTGGTCGAGGAGCTCGAAGGCGACCGCTTCGCGATCATCATCAAGAGCCATCACGCGATGATCGACGGTATCTCCGGGGTCGACATCGGCACCGTGATCTTCGACGTCACCCCCGATGCCGAACCGATCGTGCCCAAGGACGAGTGGAAGCCGAGCCCGCTGCCCTCGAACATGAGCCTGCTCGAACGCGGCGCGAAGGAACTGGCGACCGAGCCGGTCAAGCTCGGCGAGAAGGCCGTCTCTGCGCTCCGCAACCCTTCCAGCCTGGCCGGAAAGGTCGGTGAAAGCGCCGAGGGCCTGGCCGAGGTCGCGCGGGCCCTGGCCGATTCAGCCCCCGAAGTCCCGTTGAACGTCCCGATCGGCCCGCACCGCCGGATCACCTGGACCAGCGCCAGCCTCGACGAGTTCAAGCGGATCAAGGACGCCTTCGGCACGACCGTCAACGACGTGGTCCTGGCGATCGCCGCGGGCTCGATCCGCAAGTGGCTGGTCAAGCGCGGGGTCGAGACGCATGGCCTCGAGCTCAGGGCAATGGTGCCGGTCTCGGTTCGCTCCGACGACGAACGGGGCCAGCTCGGCAACAAGCTGGCGACGATGCGGGCCCCGCTGCCGGTTTACGAGCCCGACCCGGTCGCCCGGCTCGAGATCGTCAGCGCCGCGATGGACGGGCTCAAGCAGTCCAAGCAGGCGCTGGGCGCGGAGGTGATCGCGAGGCTGAACGACTTCGCTCCCCCGACCCTGCTCGCCCAGGCTGCCCGGCTCACCTTCTCGACCCGCCTCTTCAACCTGCTGGTCACCAACGTGCCGGGCCCCCAGATTCCGCTCTACGTGCTCGGGCGCAAGCTCTCGAGGCCGTATCCGGTCGCCTTCCTGGCCAAGAACCACGGCCTCGCGGTCGGCGTGATGAGTTACGCCGGCCAGGTCAACATCGGCCTGATCGGCGATTTCGACGCGATGCCCGACATCGGTCAGGTGCGCCGCGGACTCAACGAGTCGCTGGCCGAACTGGCCGAAGCGGCCGAGGAGATCGAGAACTCGATCGCTCCGGACAAGCCGAAGAAGAGCTCGTCGAAGAAGTCCGCCTCGAAGAACGGCGCCGGACCGAAATCCGCGGCGAAGAAGCCCGCTCCGAAGAGCTGAAGCCAGCCCGAACGGCTAGAAGCCGAGGGCGAACTTGGCGTCGTCGGTCATCATTTCCGGTGACCACGGCGGATCGAAGATCATCTTCGGGTGGACGTCCCGGACGCCCTCCAGCCCGCCGACGAACTCCTTCATCTGCTCTGAGACCTGCGGCCCGATCGGGCAGGCCGGCGTGGTCAGGGTGAAGGTCACGTACACGTCGGGCGCTTCGAGCTCGACGTCGTAAACGAGACCGAGCGAGACGAAATCGAGCCCCAGTTCGGGGTCGATCACTTCCTCCAGCGCCTCGAATACTTCTTCTTCGGTCGGCATGGTTGCCTGATCATCAGCCATTTGAACATCGTAACGAGGCCGCCATCCGGGCGGTGGGTCGGATTGTCAGCACCAGGGACGGAAATCCGACCCACCCCGGTTGTGACCCGGCGGTTCGCGGGGCGTAACCTGTACTTGCCCATGTTCGTTTTCATTCTTGCCCTGCTCATCATCTGGCCGATCGCGGAACTTTTCGTGATGATCCAGGTCGCCAACTGGGTGGGCTTCTTCTGGATGCTCTTCCTGCTGTTCGCTTCCGCGGTGGCGGGCATCCTGATCCTGCAGCACCGGGGCCGCGCCCACTGGCGCCGGTTCCGGGGGGCGATCGACGAGCGGCGGCCACCGGCGAAGGAAGCCTTCGACGGGGTGATGATCACGGCCGGGGCCATGCTCCTGATCATCCCCGGCTTCATCACCTCCGCGATCGGGCTCTTCCTGCTCTTTCCCCCGACCCGCTGGCTGGTCCGGCTGGTGGCCCTCACCCTGTTCGCCTCCAAGTTCAAGGTGGCCGCGACCACCGCTACCTGGGGCAACCGCGGTTACAGCTACTACCGCGGCAGCCGTCGCACTTCCTACGACGTCGAAGGCGAGGCGGTTGACGTGACCGACCGGACCGACGGTGAGCCTCTGCCCCAGCTACGCTCAGGGTCGGAGAGCAGTGAAGACCAAGTCGATCGAAATCCTTGACCCCGCGAGCGGTCTCTTCGTCAGCCTGACCAGTGGTGGCAGCGGCGCGATCATGCTCGGCGAGGACGTGGTCGCCGCGGCTCCGATCCCCGCAGGTGGTCTCGATCCGCTGGTCGATGGCGCCCCGCTCGAGCTCGAAACCGAACATGGCGAGCTGGCGGTTTCGATCGCCTCGACCGGTGAGCCGATCAGCTTTGACGGAGAACTGACCGGGCACCGGGAGGCGAGCCTCGTCGAAACCAGGGGTCGGCTGGTCCATCGCGGCGAAGAGGTCGAACTGGACTGCAAGGGGGTTCTCCACCGGATCGGCGAAGACTCACCCGAGCCGGCCGGCGTGACCCGGGATGCGACGATCATCCTCGCCGATGGCGGATTGATCTGCGTCGCCTCGGCCGCGGCCGGACTGGACGTCGACCACGGCGATGAGGAAACCATCGCCGCAATCACCCACCCCGGCGGTTACATCGCCTTCGATGAGGTTCTGCTTTCGACCGAGTACGACGCGGCGGGCAGGCAGCGACGGGCCACGCTGGAGCTCTGGCCGGCCAGCGACGACGTCGCCGCTCTCCACGGGGCCGGCTCGGTGGTCACCGGCTGCACGGCAAGGATCGGAAACGCATCGGTAAACACGGCACTCTTTCGCTGGTCGCTCGACGGCCATCTCGGCCTCGGCCGCTACGAGATCACCCGGCCCGCACTGGTGGCCGCGGCATGAGCCGGATCGAGATGGTCATCTCCGATTTCGGCGGGGTGCTGACCACGCCGCTCTTCGAAGCCTTCGCCTCCTTCCAGGACCGGGTCGGCATTCCGCCCAGGTCATTCGGCGAGGCGATGAAGGCGATCATGGAGAAGGGGCAGCCCAACCCGCTCTTCGAACTCGAATGCGGGCGGATCAGCGAGGCCGAGTTCCAGGCCCAGCTGGCCGAGGCGCTCGAGCCGATCCTCGGCCACCGGCCGGAGATCGAGTCCTTCGGGATGCTGCTCTTCGAGGCGCTCGACCCCAACCCGGGAATGATCGACCTGATCCGCGAAGTCCGCCGCGACGGCATCCGGACCGCGTTGCTCACCAACAACGTGAAGGAGTGGGAGGCGACCTGGCGTTCGATGATGCCGATCGACGAGCTCTTCGAGACGGTGGTCGACTCGGCCTTCGTCAACTGCCGCAAGCCCGACCCGCGGATCTACCAGCTGACCCTTGAGCGGGTCCAGCTCGAACCGGAGCAGTGCATCTTCATCGACGACATGGAGATCAACATCGAAGCGGCCAATGAACTCGGACTCCACGGAGTCCACTTCCGCGAAACCGCCCAGGCCCGCGCCGAAGTCCACGCCCTCCTCGCCTGACCGTCAAGGCCGGTGGTTACGCCATGGGGCCGGGTTAGTCGGGCTCGCCCGTATCTGCGGGAGCGACGCGGCCCTCGAAGGCGAGTCCGGCGCAGAGCCAGGCGAAGGCTACGAGGAGGACGAAGGCGAGTACGAAGTCTCCGGTTGAGTCCTTGACTATCCCCAGGAACAGGGGCGGGAAGAAGCCGCCCAGGCCGCCGGCGGCACCAACGATGCCGGTCGCGGCGCCGGTCGCCTTGGGGAAGCTGAGAGGCACCAGCTTGAAGACGGCGCCGTTGCCGAGACCGAGGAAGAGCGCCATTGTCAGGCAGAGCGCGGTCACCACGACCATGCTCGGCTCCGAGGTGTCGGTTGCAAGCGACGCCTGCCAGGAGAGGCCGAGCGCGTCGATGCCGACGCCGAGAAAGGCAACGGCAAGGACCTTGTTGCCACCGATCCGGTCGGAGAGGATGCCGCCGACCGGCCGGAAGGCGGTGGCCAGCAGTGTGAAGCCGGCGGCACGCAGACCGGCGTCGGTGAGCGAGAGATCGAACCAGTCGACCAGCAGCTTCGGCAGGTAGAGCGCCATCGCCACGAAACCGCCGAAGGTCACGAAGTAAAAGAGCGCCAGCCGCCAGAGCTTCCAGCCGGACTTGATGACCTCGCCGTAGCGGGTCGGGGGGCCCTTCTCGACCGGTGCCTGCCGGGCCAGGGACATCCAGATCAGCGCGTAGGCGGCGATCACCGCTCCGAAGACCAGACCGGCGACTTCCTGGCCGGCGCTGTCGCGGATTGCCGGCACCGAGAAGGCGGCGATCGCGGTGCCGATGTTGCCCATCCCGTAGACGCCGAGCGCGAAGCCCTGTTTCTCCGGCGGGTACCACTGGGCGACGAACGGCACGCCGACCGCGAAGGAAGCACCGGCGGCGCCGAGCAGGAAGCCGGCCCCGAGCAATGCGCCGTAGGAGGAGGCGAATCCGACCAGAACCGCGGCCCCGGCCGAGTAGAAGAGCATCGCCGTGAAGACGACCCGGCCACCGACCCGGTCGGTGAGGAGACCGAGGGGGATCCGCAGCAGCGAGCCCAGCACGACCGGGATCGAGATCATGATCGAGGTCTGGATGTTGCTCAGATCAAGCTTGTCCTGAAGATCCGGAGCGATCGGGGCGAGCATGCCCCAGGCCGAGAAGCAGGCCGCGAAGGCAATCGTGGCAAGGGCCAGATTGCGTCCGGAACCGCGGGTCATGTCAGTTTCCATCTTTCTCTCCTGGAGTTGCCGGGATGCTCGGCGAGTAGTCGGGGGATCCGCTGCCGTATCGCTCGCCCCGCCCCGGACTGCGCCGGGGTACACGGGGGCGGTAGATGATCGGGCTGCGGCGGGGGTAGTTGATCGGGAAGGTGAAGGCGTGGACCAGCCGGCTGAACGGCCAGGCCGCGTAGAGGAACCAGACGGCGATCACGTGAACCTGGAAGATGGTGGCCACCCCTTCGCCGGTCATCAGCGAGGCGTCCGGCTGGAAGATGAAGATCTGCCGGAAGTACGGGGCCACCGACTCCCGGTAGTTGACCGTGTCGGGGATGTTGACGATCGTCGCCGCCATCCCGGTGGCGATCCCGACCGCCAGCAGTCCGAAGATGACCAGGTCCATGTTGGTCGTGGTCACGCGCACCCGCGGGTTGGTGAAGCGCCGGTACATCAGGGCGAGAAAACCGGCGACGACCGCGATGCCGGCCGAGATGCCGCCGGCCACGGCGAGCAGGTGGTAGACGTGGTCGGAGATCCCGACCGCCTCGGTCCAGGATTCGGGGATCAGGATGCCGAGCACGTGGCCGCCGATCGCCATCAGCACGCCGACGTGGAAGAGGACGCTGGAGAACCGGAGGATTCTGCCTTCGAGCAATTCGGTCGAGCGGGCTGTCCAGCCGAACTGGTCGGTCCGCCGGCGCCAGATCAGTCCGGTGATTCCGATCGCGAGGGCGACGTAGGGCAGGACGACATAGACGGCGGTGGCCGGGGCGCTGGTCGCGAGCGGGATCAACTGCGTCCTCCGATCATCGGCAGGGGCTTCTCCCCCGGCAGGGTGGGCATCACTTCCGGCGGGGCGAAAGGCTCCATCCCGACTTCCTCACTGGGCGGCCCTTCCTCGGCCAGTCGCTTGATCCGGTTGAGCTGGCGGCGCGAGAGGCCGGGCATTCCGTCCCGGATCACGTCGAAGAGCCCCGCCCAGGGGCTTTCGGTCCGCAGCAGCCCCGCCCGGATCAACTCGATCGACTCGCGATGGCCGTCGAGCAGATCCGCGCCGGCCTGTCCCGGTGCGAAGGCGGCGAACTCCAGCATCAGTGGCAGGTAGTCGGGCAGCTCGGACGGGTCCGGGTCGAGACCGGCGTCGCGGTAGACGTTCTTGATCTTGAGCAGGGCCAGCCCCCGCTGCCGGCTGTCGCCGTGGAGCTGATAGGTCAGATGGAGGCTGTGGCGCCGGTCGAAGTCGAAGTTGTCGACATAGGACTGGCGGAGCTGATCAAGGTCCTGGTCGCGGTACCACTCGAGAAACCCGGTCAGGGCCCGCCGCTGGGCGGCGGAGACCGGTCCGACCTCGTCGAATTCCAGGTCGCGGATCGCCCCGACCTGGTCTGCCTCCGGGTACTGCAGGAGCAGCGAAACCAGCTTCAGCGGATGAATCGGCTCAGGCATTTGCGCCTCCCGCTCCCGCCGCTCCGGGTTTGTGCCGGGTGAGCAGGTCGCGCACGTCGAATTCCGGGTCCGGCTCCTCGGGCGCAAGGGCGCCGGTCTCCGGCACCTCCTGGTCGCGGGCGGCCATGGCGAGAGCACCGGTGTAGGGATCGGGGGCATCCACTCCGGTCATCTCCCCCACCCCCGGCACCGGAGCGCCGTTGGCGAACTTGATGCCGCAGGAGCCCTGGTCGACGAAGGCGCCTTCGGAAACCTCGCCGTGGCGCTTCGGGATCACGTAGCGATCGTCGTAGTCGGCGATCGCCACCATCCGGTACATCGCCTCGAGTTCATGCGGTTCCATCCCGACGTCGGTCGCGATCCCGGGCCGCGCCTCGTTGCCGAGATTCAGTTCCCGCATGTAACGACGCATCGCGACCAGCCTCTCCAGTGACTGGCGAACCGGAGCCACGTCACCGGCGGAAAGGATCGAGGCGAGGTAGTTCATCGGGATCCTCATCTCGTCGATCGCGGCGAAGACATTGGCCGCATCTGACTCGTCGCCGTCACGGACCAGGGCCTTGCCGACCGACTCCATCGGAGAAAGCGGCGGCACGTACCAGACCATCGGAAGGGTGCGGTACTCGGGATGGAGCGGCAGGGCGATCTTCCACTTCTTGGCCATCGAGTAGACCGGCGAGTAGCTGGCGGCGTCGATCCAGTCGGACGGAATCCCGTCGCGGAGCGCCTGCTCGCGGACCTCGGGGTCGTCGGGGTCCAGCATCAGGTCGAGCTGGGCCTCGAGCAGATCCTGCTCGTTCTTTACCGAGGCCGCGGCCTCGACCCGGTCGGTGTCGATCAGGACGACACCCAGGTGGCGCAGCCGCCCGACGCAGGTTTCCGAGCAGACGGTCGGCATCCCGGCCTCGATCCGCGGGAAGCAGAAGTTGCACTTCTCGGCCTTGCCCGTATTCCAGTTGAAGTAGACCTTCTTGTACGGGCATCCGGACACGCAGAACCGCCAGGAGCGGCAGGCGTCCTGGTCGACCAGCACGATCCCGTCTTCCTCACGCTTGTACATCGCGCCGGACGGGCAGGACGCCACGCAGGACGGATTGACGCAGTGCTCGCAGATCCGCGGCAGGTACATCATGAAGGCGTCCTCGAAGCCCTGCCTGACTTCCTCCTGGATGTTCTTGAAGTTGGGGTCGAACGCAGCGTTCTCGGCCGACCCGGCGAGGTCGTCTTCCCAGTTGGGACCCCACTGGATGTCGAGGTCGCCGCCGGTCACCTGCGACTTGGGCCGGGCCACCGGCTGATGCTCGGCCGAGGGCGAGGAGATCAGCTTGTCGTAGTCATAGGTCCAGGGGTCGTAGTAGTCGTCCAGCTCGGGCAGGTCCGGGTTGGAGAAGATGTTGGCCAGCTTGCTGAGCGGCCCGCCGGCCTTCAGCTTGAGCCGTCCGCGGCGGTCGAGCTGCCAGCCGCCGTTCCACTTCGACTGATCCTCGTAGTCGACCGGGTACCCGCGGCCCGGCTTGGTCTCCACGTTGTTGAACCAGACGTACTCGGTGCCGCGGCGGTTGGTCCACACGTTCTTGCATGTGACCGAACAGGTGTGGCAGCCGATGCACTTGTCGAGGTTCATCACCATGCCCATCTGGGCCCTGACCTTCACTGGTAACGCACCTCCTCCCGGCGCTTGCGGATCATGATCAGCTGGTCGCGCTGGGTCCCGCAGGGGCCGTAGTAGTTGAACGCATAGGAGAACTGGGCGTAGCCGCCGATCATGTGGGTCGGCTTCATCGAGATCCGGGTCAGCGAGTTGTCGGTGCCGCCCCGCTGGCCGGTCACCTCCGATATCGGCACGTTCACGTGCCGGTCCTGCGAGTGGTAGAAGAGCGCGATTCCCTCGGGCACCCGGACCGAGACGGCCGCCCGGCAGGAGACCGCTCCGTGCGAGTTGTAGACCTCGAGCCAGTCGTTGTCCTTCACTTCCGCCCGCTCCGCGTCCTTCTCCGAGATCCACATCACCGGGCCTCCCCGGAACAGGGTCAGCATGTGGAGGTTGTCCTGGAACTCGGAGTGGATCGACCATTTCGAGTGCGGGGTGAGGTAGCGGACCGTGACCTCGAGCTGGTCGGAGTCGCCGTTGGTCTCACCCGGCCTCGATACCTGGGCCGACCGGACCGGGGGCCGGTAGGCCGGCAGCCCCTCGCCCATGTCCAGCATCCAGGCGTGATCGACGTAGAAGCTCTGCCGCCCGGTCAAGGTCCGGAAGGGGATCAGATGCTCGATGTTCGAGGTGAACGGCGAGTAGCGCCGTTCGCGCGACTCGGATCCCGACCACTCCGCCGAGGCATGGACCTTGCGCGGCTGGATCCGCAGGTCACCGAAGTTCATCCGCTGGTCGATGTGCTCTTCGGAGATCACGGTCAGGTCCTTGCCGGTCCTGGTTCCGAGGGCCTTGAACGACTCGTTGGCGATCCGCCCGTTGGTCGTGCCGGAAAGGGCCAGGATCACCTCGGCCGCATCGATGTCGGTCTTGATCGCCGGACGTCCCGCGCCCGGGCCTTCCCGCACGATCCCGTTCCTCTTGCCGAGGTCTCCGATCTCGACGTCGGGCTTCCAGCTGACGCCCTTGGCGCCGATCCCGAGCTTCTCGACCAGGGGTCCGAGCGCGTTCATCTTCTCGCCCACCGCCGTGAAGTCCCGTTCGACCTCGATCAGCTTCGGCATGGTCTGGCCGGGGATCGGCTCGCACTCGCCGAGCTTCCAGTCCCGGACCACGCCGCCGGGCTGGGCGAGCTCCTCCGGGGTGTCATGCAGGAGCGGCGCCGTGACGATGTCGGTCCTCGTGTCGAGGTGACCGGCGGCCAGCTCGGAGAACCGGTCGGCGATCAGGTTGAAGATGTCCCAGTCCGTCTTCGCTTCCCAGGGTGGCGGGATCGCCGCGTTGAAGGGGTGGACGAACGGGTGGAGATCGGTCGAGGAGATGTCGTGCTTCTCGTACCAGGTCGCGGCCGGCAGAACCACGTCCGAATAGAGGCAGGAACCGTTCATCCGGAAGTCGATGGTCATGAACAGGTCGAGCTTGCCCTCGGGTGCCTCGTCGCGCCACTTGACGTCCTTTGGCCTGCGGTCCGGCTCGCATTCCGACGTGCGCAAGGCGTTGTCGGTGCCGAGCAGGTGCTTGAGGAAGTACTCGTGGCCCTTGCTCGAGGAGCCGAGCAGGTTCGCCCGCCACAGATTGAGCACCCGGGGGAAGTTGGCCGGGTCATCCGGGTCCTCGCAGGCGAAGCCGAGCCGGCCCGCCTTGAGTTCCTCGACCACGTACTCGGCCGAGCTCTTGCCGGCCGCCTTCGCCTCGTCGGCCAGGTCGAGCGGGTTGCGGTCCAGGGCCGGCGCCGCGGGGGTCCAGCCGAGCCGGACGGCCTTCGCGTTGGCATCGACGATGTGGGTCTGGTCGAACTGCCCCTTGCTGGCGGGCGAGACGAACTCGTCCGGGCGGCGGGTTTCGTAGCGCCACTGGTCGGTGGCGAGATACCAGAAGGGCGTCCCCGCCTGATGGCGCGGAGGCCGGTTCCAGTCCAGCGCGAAAGCGAGCGTCTGCCAGCCGGTGATCGGGCGGACCTTCTCCTGGCCGACGTAGTGGGCCCAGCCGCCGCCGTTGACTCCCTGGCAGCCACAGAAGAGCAGCATCGAGAGGATCGCCCGGTAGGTCTGGTCGGCGTGGAACCAGTGGTTGATGCCGGCCCCCATCACGATCATCGAGCGTCCCCGGGTCCGCTCCGCGTTCTCGGCGAACTCGCGCGCGACCTGCTCGCAGACCGCGGCGCTCACACCGGTGTGTTCCTCCTGCCAGGCCGGCGTGTACGGCTCGGCCGGATCGGAGTAATCGGCGGGCCAGGTGCCGGGCAGGCCTTCGCGTGCGACGCCGTACTGGGCGAGGGTCAGGTCGAACACCGTGGTGACCAGCTTGCCGCCGATCCGCCTGGCCGGCACGCCCCGGACCATGGTCGTGCCACCCTCGGTCTCACCGCTGTCGAAGCGGGGCAGGGTCACCTCGACCAGTTCCTCGTGGTTTCCGAGCAGGGTCAGGGCCGGTTCGATGCCCTCCAGGTCGAGATTCCAGCGCCCTTCGCCCTCCTCACCCCAGCGATCCCCGATCGAGCCGTTGGGCACCACCGCCTGGTTGGTCTTCGAATCGATCAGCACGGTCTTCCAGTCCGCGTGCTCGCCGGTCTCTCCGAGGTCGGTTGCTCGCAACATCGCGCCGCCACGCACGGTGCCGTCGCCGTGGTCTTCGAGCTCGACCAGGAAGGGCAGGTCGGTGAACTGGCGGGCGTACTCGCCGAAGTACTCCGCTTCGCGATCGACGAAGAATTCCTTGAGGATCACGTGTCCCATCGACATGGCGAGGGCCCCGTCGGAACCGGCCTCGGCCGGAAGCCACTGATCGGCGAACTTGGTGTTGCCCGCGTAATCGGGTGAGACGACGATCGTCTTCTGGCCCCGGTAGCGCGCTTCGGTCATGAAGTGGGCGTCCGGGGTCCGGGTCTGCGGGATGTTCGAGCCCCACATGATCAGGTAGGCCGCGTCCCACCAGTCGGCGGACTCGGGAACGTCGGTCTGGTCGCCCCAGACCTGGGGCGAGGCCGGCGGCAGGTCGGCGTACCAGTCGTAGAAACTCAGGGGGACGCCGCCGATCAGGGAAAGGAACCGGCTGCCTGCCGCGTATGAGACCTGGGACATCGCCGGAATCGGACTGAAGCCGATGACCCGGTCGGGTCCGTACTTCTTGATCGTGTGGACATGCGCCGCAGCGCTGAGTTCTGTGACCTCGTCCCAGCTGGCCCTAAGGAATCCGCCCTTGCCTCGCCGCGACTTGTAGGCCTTCGCCTTCTCCGGGTCTTCGACGATCGAAGCCCAGGCCTCGACCGGGTCGCCGAGCCGTTGCCTGGCTTCCCGGTACATCGAGAGCAGCTCACCCCGCACGTAGGGGAACTTGGGCCTGAGCGGCGAGTACACGTACCAGGAAAACGAAGCTCCGCGGGGGCAGCCGCGGGGCTCGTAGTCGGGGGTCTCGCTGCCGTTCGAGGGGTAGTCGACCTGCTGGGTTTCCCAGGTTACGAGACCGTCCTTGACGTGGATCTTCCACGAGCAGGAGCCGGTGCAGTTGACGCCGTGGGTCGACCGGACGACCCGGTCATGCTGCCAGCGGTCCCGGTAGCCCTGCTCCCACTCCCGCGGACGGAGCGAAATCTCGTTCCAGCCATCCTCGGAGCGCTCGGGCTTGAAGAACTGCTTCGCCCTGAGCTGGTTTCGCGATTCACCCACCGGTGATCACTCCGTGGCGGATTGAGCGGGAACTGCTGGGCGGCAAGATGATCCCTCCGGTGGTTGGATGGACTGGATGCGGCCAACATATTCGATGGGGCGGCGACTATTCCAGTAATTTCCCGCAGAGTTCTCCGGGCCGAAATCCGACTCCAGAACACGGATTACGGGGTTTTCGCGATGTGGCCTTGGTCAGCGGCCAGGCACCTCGCTCAACTCGATTCCCGAGCTGTGAACACGGCGCTGACCAGTTCGACGATCTCCCCCGGAGCCTTTTCCGGCGACCCCGCGTCGAGTGGCGGCTGCGGGTCGTACTCGATCCCGAGCTGGACGGCCTGGGCCACCTCGGTGCCGTAGATCTCGCTGACCAGTGTCAGGGCCATGTCGATCCCGGCCGAGACTCCGGCTCCGGTCGCGTACTTGCCGTCGATCACGACCCGATCGGCGACGGGCTCGGCGCCGAGTTCGCCAAGCGTTTCGCGGGCCAGCCAGTGGGTGGTGGCGGGCCGGCCGTCGAGCAGTCCGGCGGCGGCCAGGAGCAAGGCGCCGGTGCAGACCGAGGTGGTCCAGGTGCTGGTCTCATCCACCGAGCGGATCCACTCGAGGAGAGGTTCGTGGTCGAGCAGGTTCCGGGTCCCGAAGCCGCCGGGAACGACCAGGATGTCGGGCGCGGTCACCTCTTCGAGCGACTTGTCCGCGACCATCGAGAGCGTGTCCGACTCGTTGCGGCAGGGCCCCGCGTTTTCGCCGACGAAGACCGACTCCACATCGGGCACCGAGTTGAAGACCTCATGCGGTCCGGTGATGTCGAGCGCGGTGAATCGGTCGTAGAGCAGGTATGCGACTTGCATGGTTCTCCTTGGGTTCGGGTTTCAGGCGGCGACCGTGTCGCGCCGGAAGCGTTGGCGGTACCCGGCGGGCGACACCCCGAGCCTGCGGGCGAAGGCTCGACGCATCGTCTCCGGAGTGCCGAAGCCACAGGTCACCGCGATCTGATCGATCGGTTGGGGAGGACCCTCGAGCTTCTGCCGGGCCCGTTCGATGCGCAGGGTCTCCACGTAGGCGGCGGGAGTCATGCCGGTTTCCTTGCGGAAGGCCCGGGCGAAGTTGCGAGGGCTCATCAGGGCCCTCTCGGCCAGGGTCTCGACCCTCAGGTCCGCATCCAGGTGGTCGGCGATCCAGAGCTGAAGGTCACGCAGGCCGGGCCGGGACGCCGGCGCTGACATGTGGGAGCTGAACTGGGCCTGGCCGCCTGGCCGGCGCAGGAAGAGAACCAGCCAGCGGGCGATCTCGAGGGCCACCTCCTCCCCCAAGTCTTCGGCGACCAGGGCAAGGGAAAGGTCCATCCCCGCCGTGACGCCGGCCGAGGTCCAGATCCGTCCGTCCTGAATGAAGATCGGGTCGGGATCGACTTCGACTTCGGGGTATCGCCGCGCGAGCTCGGAACAGGATGCCCAGTGGCTGGTCGCCCGGTGGCCGTCGAGCAGCCCGGCCCTGGCCAGGAGCAGCGAGCCCGAACAGACCGAGGCCACCCGCCGGGCCCGGCCGGCCGCTTCCCGGACCCACTCGACCAGGGGTTCGCGATTCTCCGCTTCCAGCACACCGGCGCCGCCGGCCACGATCAGGGTGTCGATCGAGCCTCGATGGTCGTCGATCGAGGTGGCGGGAACGATCGAGTAGCCGCGGGTCCGGCCAAAGACCGGCTCCCGGCTCTCGGCGACCACTTCGACTTCGTAGGCCGGGTCGGTTGCCTGACCGTCTACCCAGGTGGCGGCGAGGTCACTGGCCCCCGCAAAGACCTCGGCCGGCCCAACCACATCGAGTGGCTGCAGACCAGGAAAGGTGACGATGACGATCCGCCGTGGCGGCTGCGATCCCGAGGTCCGATCAAGCGACATGCCCCCATAGTGACCAAATCACCCCCTGTCCGCAATGACCAATACCAGACAATTCCTGCCACACCACCCCTCGGCAGGATCAAACAGTCCACGGTGACGCAGGAACAGTTCACGGTGACGCAGGTCTGGTGTCATCAAGCCAGCGAACCTGCGCCACCATCTCCCCCCACGAGCCCAGGCCCCGACTCCAGCAGGTGGGTATGGATTTCGTCCATATAGACGAAATCCATACCCACCTGCCCCGGACCAGGGGTCGCGGGGCTGGCGAACCCAACTTCAGCGGGTGGATGCCAGGGGGCTCCAGGGCGGGGCTGGCGAGGAGAAGGCCGGAAAATGGCCGCACCACCCCACCCCAGCGGGTCGTGCACAGGGCGCTCCTGCGGGTGGCTGGCGAACCCAACTTCAGCGGGCGGATACCAGGGGCCTCCAGCCGTTCGCTGGCAAGGAGACAGGCCGGGAATGACCGCGATAGTACGCGGGTACGTGAGCTGTCATTTCCGACCGCCGACGAAGCCAGCGGACGGCTGGTGGTTCCTGGTGCCGCCCGGGCTAGTTGTCGGAACCGATTCGATCCCAGACGTACAGCTCAACCGCCTCATTGGCGAGGTCGAGGAGGCGTTCCGGGGAGAGCCAGCCGACTACCGTTTCCAGGGCGAGCTCCTCGGTCAGTCCGTCTTCGAGCACTTCTTCGCCACGGAAACCGGCGGCCAGCTTGAGGGCCTCGCGCCGATGCTCGCCGAGGGTGCCGAAGGCACCCATCAGGAAGTCCCGGTTGGGAACCGGCTGGCCGAGATCCATCGAGCCATGCCAGGCCGCGAGCAGTGAGAGGTCGTCCTGGTCGAGGTCGGCGAGGGCGCGGGCGTACTGCGTCTCGAGTTCCTCTTCGGGGATCTCGTCCACCCACGCACGCAGGGCCTCTCCGAGGATCTGCCGACGGGCTTCACGGCCGACCGACTCGGAAATGACGTGAATCGCATCAGCCGGATCGACGAAACAGAGTGACATGAGGGCCGTCCTCGGGGTTGGGTGCTCGGACAACCACGAAGATAGAGATGCCACAGGACGCAAAAACTGTTGCAGAACCCCGCAGTTTGCGGATCGGGGCAGGAAAACGAAGCTTCACGCAAAGGGCGGAAATGTCAGAAACCGACCGCCGCCCCCGACCATAGTCTTGCCCCGTGTCCCTGACCATCATCAAAGGCCCCCCGAACTCCGGCCGAACCGACGAACTCGAGCGCCGTTATCTCGCGTCGATTCCCAGGCGACCGGTGCTCGTCGTTCCCGGAGTGGATGACATCTTCGACTGGGAGCGGCGCCTGACCCGGGAGACCGTCGCAATGGTCGGCGGGCAGATCGTTCACTTTCGCGACCTGTTCGTCGAGGTGCTGAAAGCGGCAGGTGAATCGCGGAGCCCGCTGGCAACGGAACTTCAGCGACTTGCCCTCGTCAGGCAGGCGATCAGGGAAGAGCACCCCGAGATCGCCCGGGTGCTGCCCAACCAGCCCGGACTGGCCAAGGCCGTTCTCGACCTGATCGATGACTTCCAGACCGAAATGCTCGACCCTGACACCGTTTCCTCGCGGGCAAACGAGGCTGGAATCCGTCACCTGGAGCCCTACGCGAGAGTGTTTCGCGCTTACCTGAGGATGCTTGGCGAAGGCAGGCTGACCGACGCCGCAGGAGAGGCCGGGCTGGCGATCGGGAAGATCAACCGGAGCTGGCCGGAGCGGCCGGTCATGTTCGCCGGGTTCGACGAGATGACCGGCCAGCAGCTGGAGGCCGTACGCCGCCTCGCCTTCGAGGTCGGGGTGGATGTGACCGCCGCGGTGACCTTCGAGCCGGACAACCCGGCCATGAACCTGACCGCGACTCTTGTTTCAGACCTCGAGAGCCTCGGCCCGGAGGACCTGATCACCCGGATCGAGACCGACCGTCCCGACGACCTGCCTCACGCGGGGAACCTGCTCAAACTCCAGCGCGGCTTTCTCGATAAGGAAAGCGCGAAATCGGTGGTCGCCAAGGACGACTGGGAAGCGTTCACGGTCCTCCGGTCGGCCGGACGTAGAAACGAGGCGGAGTCGATCGCCGGCGAGGTGGCTCGTCTCGTCGCCGGCGACGGGACAAACGAGCCGGTCCCTCCCGGCGAGATCGCCATCGCCGTCGAACAGCCCGCCGTAAACGGGACGATCATCCGGGACGTCCTGGCCGATTTCCGGATCCCCGCCTCGCTGGAAAGCGAGACTCCGGCCTACGCGACGGTGACCGGCAAGGCGGTGCTGCAGTTTCTGGCCGCAACTCGCGAATCCGGTTCGGCCGCCGAGCTGATCTCCTACCTCCGGGCTCCCGGTGGTCCTCCGGCTGACGAGGTCGATGAACTTGAACTTGAATGCCGGATCGGCGATGTGAAGTTGGCATCGAAGGCTCTGGCTCGCTTCAAGGGCCGGTTGCCCGGCCCACTCGCCGAAGACCCGGACCGGGATCCGGCCCAACTCGCCGCCGATGTGGCCGCCCAAGTATCCAGGTCGATCCTCGATTCCGATCAATCGGCGGTCCCGAAGTCAACCACTGTGGTGGAGGTCCGAACCGCAGAAGCGATCGCGGCCGCAGTCAGGGAGATCAGAGAGATCGAAGCGGAACCCGATCGTTCCCTGGCTCTGACCGAAGCCATCCAGAGCGGACTGGTCAAGACCTGGGTCGTCCCCGATCAGGGAACGGTCCGGATCTCGAGCCCGTACAGCCTCCGTGCCAAGCGGTTCAGCCACCTGCTCTTCGCGGGGCTGCAGGAGGCCCCGATTGCCGACACCGATCGGGTCGGTCCGTTTCTTTCCGCCGATGACCTTTCGAGCCTCGGGATGTCCTCGCGCCGGGATCCCGAGGACCAGCAGCGCTATCTCTTCTACTCCTGTCTGACGGTTCCGACCAGTGGCCTCTGTCTCTCCTGCCGGATCGCCGAGGAAACCGGGTCGCCTGAACATCCTTCACCGCTCATCGAAGCGACCGAAAGCCTTTTCACCAGAGAGGAAGAAGCGGACGGCACGGAGCATTCCGACGAAGAAGAAAAGCCGGCCTTGATTCGCCGGGGCGGAAGGCTCGGCAGCGATTCGGTCTTCCGGCCGGCCGAAGCTCCAACCGAAGCCGAGCTCGCCCGAAGTCTGCGCGGCGCGAGAGTGGCTGAGACCTCGGTTCCAGGGCTCGATGCCGAAGTGGCGGTCGAGATCGACCGGCGACAGGAAAGTGCCGAACTCTCGGCCGCCAGAAACCAGGGAATGGGTGATCTCTCCGAGCGCCTGGTTGCGCGCTGGGCCGAGGATCCCGTCTTCAGTGCGACCGAACTCGAGTCTTACTCCCGCTGCCAGTACGGCTGGTTCATCGAACGCCAGGTCGGGCCCCAGAGGTTCGGCCCCGAGCCCGACCATTTCGCTTTCGGCACCCTGGTCCACGGTGTCCTCGAGAAGCTCTTCACCGAGAGCCCGGACGAGATGCCCGGCAAGGGCAAGATCCCGAAAGGGTGGCCGGAGAAGATCCCCGGCCTGGTCAAAGAGGTGTCGGAGAACAAGCGGGTTCGCCTCGACACGGACACGATCACCCACGCGGCGGCGAGGAAGATGGCCGAACTCCGGATCAGGCTTTTTCTTGAGCGACAGCGTGACCTCCGGCTGTACTTCAAGCCGGCGCTCCACGAGCTCGAGTTCGGAACCAGGGACTCGACGACGGACGCGGTCAAGGTCGGAGACGACTGGTTCCTGCGGGGAAAGATCGACCGGATCGACCTGACTGACGCCGGCGAGGAAGATTCCACCCGTCTGGCGCTGGTCATGGACTACAAGACCGGCCAGGTCAACGCGAAGTTCTCCGCTGCCAGCGTCGGGAAAGAGCGCCGGTTCCAGATCCAGCTCTACATGGAGGCACTCCGCATCCTGGCCGACGAAATCCTCGACCTCGGGCAGATCAAGCCGGTCGCAGGAATGTACGTGCCGGTGCGCCTGCCCAAGGAACAGTCGCGGGGAGCGGCCCAGTGGCCAGAGAAGAAACTGAGCGTCAATCCCTCGGACCTTTCCCGCGACTTGCTCAAGCGGAACTTCGCGGACGGTGACACGGTCCGGAATATCGAAACCGATTTCGTGCAGGAGGGCCTCCGTCTGGCCAGTGATGCGGTCGCCGGAATTCGCGCCGGAAGTCTCGACCACGACCCCGCGACCTGCCCCCATCACCTGGACCACCCGGCCGTCCGAAACAGCGCCCTGCCGGAGGACGACGAAGGCTGGAAACGATGAGCTCGCATCCGCCGACAGACGAGCAACTGAAGGTCATCGAAAGCGAGGCCGACGACATTCTCGTGGTCGCCGGGGCTGGCACCGGCAAGACCACAACCATGGTCGCCCGCTACGTTCACCTGCTCAAAGAGCGCGAATTAGAACCCCGGGAGATTCTCGCCTTCACCTTCACCGACAAGGCCGCCGGAGAATTGCGTGAGAGGGTTCGCTCCGCCCTTCAGGACCTGGCCCGTGGTCGCGGCGAGGCGGCTCCGATGGCGGTCTCGATGAGCGACGCCTGGATCGGCACCTTCCACGCGATCTGCCTGCGGATCCTCAAAGCCTGGCCAATCGAAAGTGGCGTTGATCCGGGCTTCACCGTGATCGACGACGTGACCTCGGAGACGCTGCGGGGAGAAGCCTTCAGCGCCGCACTTGATGAGCTCCGGAAGGAGGCCGATGACCGCGCCGACGTCCTGGAGATGATCGGAATCCTCAGGGAAGCCGAACTGCGCAAGGCGGTGATCTTCGCCTACGACGAGTTGAGGTCCCGCGGCATCATCGAACCATCCCTTCCGGATTTCGAACGCACGACCAGCTACCCGGATGACTTGATCGAGGAACTGACCCACCTGGCCTCGAAGGTGAGACCGGTCAAGAAGTGGGGCGTGAAGCAGGACCCCGCGATCAGTCTCTTCGAGGATCTGGCGCAGAACCCGCGCCGGCCGTCCTTCGACGAGGTCGGCGGTCTCGATTTCTCGGTGACGAACGCCGAAGGAGACGTGCTCGAGTTCGAGACCCTGATCAGAACGGCAGCGAAACGAATCGCCGCCTTCGAGTTTGGCGACCGGTACCGGGACCGAATAGGGCAGCTCCTGAAGTTCTTCGGCAAGGAGTACGAGGAGCGGAAAGCAGCCCGGGGAGTTCTCGACTACGAGGACCTGCAACTGAAGACGGTCGCGATGCTGAAGAGCAAAGACTGGGTCCGGCGCTCCTACCTCGGCCGCTTCCGGGAGATCATGGTTGACGAGTTCCAGGACACCAATCCGCTTCAGCTGCAACTGGTTGAGTTGCTCCGAAACGACCCGGAAGGTCCGGTCGCAGATGCCGAGCGGCCCGCTACCACCCTGATAACGGTTGGCGACGAGATGCAGTCGATCTACGGCTTCCGCCACGCCGACGTCGAACTCTTCCGGTCCAGGGCAAAGGCACCAGGCGTGTCCATGCTCCCCCTGACCATGAACTTCAGGTCCAGTCCGGCCGTGATCGACGCCGTGAACACAATCGGAACCCGACTCCGCAACCAGGTCGATCCGCAATCGGAATTCCCGACACTCGAACCGGGTCTTCCCGCGAGCGAAGACGAGTCAGTGGAGATCTTCCTGACCGACGCTGACGGGTGGAAGTCGTTCGATCTGGGACCTCTGGCCCCCAAGGTTCCCGACGATGTCGGTGCGAAAAAGATGCACCACTACGAGGCCGAGGCGCTGCGGGTGGCCAGACAGCTTCATGACCTGGTCCGGATACAGGGAGTGCCACAGTCCGAGATCGCAATTCTGCTCAGGGCGACGACTCGCGTCGCCCTGTTCGCCAAGGCACTCAGACAGTTCGGACTCACGCCGTACGTGGCCAAGAGTTCCGGCTACTGGGAAAGCCGGGAAGCCCTCGACATGAGAGCCCTGCTCGGAGTGATCGCCAACCCGCTCGACGACGAATCCCTGCTGACCGTTCTCACATCCCCGGCCTGCGGATTGACCTCGGATGCACTCTGGCTGCTGGCGGATGCCAGACCCGGTCGCTGGGTGCCACTCTGGCGCTGCGTCGAGTGGTGTGTCGGCAGGAACCCGATCGAGTCCGGCAAGGCAGAGTCAATCGGGCAGGTGCCTGCCGAAGACGTCGAGACACTCAACACGCTGGTTGAAACGCTCGATGACTTGCGGCGGGAATCTTCCCGGATGCCGCTCGACGAGCTGGCCCTTTCGGCGGCCGAACGAACCGGGTATGACCTGGCCAGCCTGGCCGACGACCCCAGCGGTAACTCATGGGCCGGGGTCCGGCGGTTCGCTTCCCTTGCCAGGGAGTACGAGGAAAACGAAGGCCATGATCTCAGGGGCCTTCTCGACTGGGCCGCGTTGAGCGCCGAACTCGACCGCGAGTCCGAGACGGCAACGGCCGATGAGAACAGCGACGTGATCCGGGTGATGACCATTCACGCGGCCAAGGGTCTCGAGTTCGGCGTGGTCTGCCTGCCCGACTGCGGCCGCGGATGCGGCGAGAACAACCAGCTGATGATTCGCATGGGACGGGCCAAGGGTGCAGACGAGTCAGACTTTCCTTGCGCGCTGAGGCTCACTTCCCGCCAGGGCAACAAGGCCTATCTCTACGGCTGGGATAGCCTCAAGGATGTCTCGGGGGTAGCGACCGAAGCCGAAGAGCTTCGCCTGTTCCACGTTGCGCTGACTCGGGCGAAACGCAAGCTGATGGTCTCCGGAATCACTTCGAAGCTCGATTCCGACGCGATTTCCCGATCGATGCTGGTCCGGACCTGCTCCGGGATCGAAGGACTCGGCTTCGACGGCCTCACGGAGTGGAACGAACCCCGTCAGTTCACGATGGACGCCGGAAACATCCTCACCGTCCACGCGAACGCTCCGGGCGAGAAACAGGCGGAGTCGCTCAGGTTCAAGGCTTCCGGAGTCGAGCAAGAGTCGAGCGAGATCGAGTCGGCACCTCCCCTCGGTCGCCCGGCCTTCAGCACCTTCCCCAACGTCCCGCTTTCGTTCACCGCGATGAACGAGTTCGCCGAATGTCCGACTGCCTTTTACGCGAAGCGGATCATGGGCCTCCCGGAACCGGAGGAGACCGGGTTCGGTCCGGAGGATCCCGAAACCGCAAGCCTGCTGATCAGGGAAGACGCGACCAGATTCGGTTCGGCCGTCCACGACGTGCTGGAAGCGGCCGGTAAGCGAAACTGGAAGTCGCCAACCGAGGACGAGTTGCGGGCGGCGCTCGATTCCCGCCGGGTTCTGAGCGACGAGAACCTCTCCCGGGCCGCGGGCATGATCGACGGATTCCTCAAGTCACCGCTGGGCGAGCAGGTCCGGGGCTCGAAAAGCTCCTTCGAGGCCCCGCTACTGATCAGATTCGGCCAGGTGACCGTCCGGGGGTTCGCCGACCTGATCCTCGAAGACGAGCCGCCGATCGTGCTCGACTACAAGACCAACCGGCTCGGCGAAAAGACGCCGGAGGAGAAGATGGCTGACTACCTGGACCAGCGAGATCTCTACGCTCTCGCCCTCGCCGAAGCCAGAGGATTGGAAGAAGTCGGAACCGCATACGTCTTCCTCGAACAACCGGACCGGCCGGTCACCGAAGTCCTCGGGCGAGACGATCTGGACCAGGCCCGGGAAAGGATCCAGGTGTCGCTGGCCGAGATCACCGCCGGCCGCTACTTCGGCGGACCGGGCGCCCGGCAGCCCTGTGGCGACTGCTGGGCCTGCCGCGAACTCGGTTCGCGAATCCTCGCCGCCTAGAAGGGGACGTCCGACTCGGTCGGGGGTGGTGGATCTTCCGGGCTTTCCGGGGCGGGAGCGGCTGCCTCGGGAGCCTCCGGTGACTCGGGTGCGGAGCCGGTCAGGGAGCTGGCGAGATCTTCGAGTTTCAGTTCCTTGAGGCCCTGGTCTACGGCGGCCAGCTCGGCGGCGCAGTACTCGATCAGGGTCTTGGCCTCCTCGCAGAGCTCGAGCGTCTCGCGGAGCTGGGCATCTCCGGAGTCGAGGCGCTGGATGATCTCCTCGAGGCGGGCGGTCGCCGACTCATAGGTTTGCGCGACTTCGGCGGGCTCTTCACTCACTGTCTTTTAGTCCTTCCATGCTGATCTGCTCGAACTCTTCCTGATCCTCATTCTTGCGCCGGCGACGGCGTCTGCCCGATCCGACCACGGCATCCACCGCGTCATCGGCGAACCGGATCTTCACTTCACCGGCCCGCCGTGCCGAGTCCGAATCAACCACCGGCTCACCGGCCCGGTCCTCGACTCTTGCGTATCCCCGCTCGAGCGTCCTCTGCGGGTCGTGGGCACGGAGGGCAACCCTTTCGGTTTCGAGCTTCCGTTCACCCGCGGCCAGTCGCCGCCCGACCCTGGCCGCCATCTCCCCGGGCCGGCCCGCGTTGCGAGCCTTTCCGGCGGAGATCGTCCGTGAGGCCCGGGCCAGGCCGGGCATCAGTCCCGATTCGAGAATCCGGCCGATCGATTCGGTGCGCCGGCCGATGCCGCGTTCGGTTGATGCCCGTATCTCCCGGGTCAGCTGGTTCAGGCGGGTCCGCTCCGCCCTGACCGCCCGCCCCGGTCCGGCCGCCAGCACCGACAGGGGCGCGACCCGATCCCGGACCGCTGACCGGCCCGCCCGGGAGACCCGTCCGGTGGCCGCGACCAGTGCCGAGCGGGCAGCCGGAACCTCGATCCCGACCAAGGCGTCCGCCGCATGGGTCGGGGTCGAGGCCCGGACCGCGGCGACGTCGTCGAGCAGGGTCACGTCCCGCTCGTGCCCGACCGCCGAGACGACCGGAACCGCCAGCATCGCCACGGTCCGGCAGAGGTCCTCGTCGCAGAAGGCCCAGAGGTCGGTCAGGCTGCCACCACCCCGGCAGACCACGATCGCGTCGACCTCGCCGAAGGCAGCCATCTCACCGAGCTTGCGGGTGATCAGCGGCGCCGCCTTGCGGTCCTGCACCGGAGCGAAGCCCCAGACGATCTCGCCTTGCCAGCCGCGACGCTCGAGACCGACCATCAGGTCCTGGCGGGCCGCTCCGCCCTCCGCCGTGATGACCCCGATCCGTTTCGGCAGAAGTGGCCGGCGGAGAGCCTTCTGGAGTTCGGTCAGCCCTTCCGCCCGGAACCTCTTTCGAAGCTCGGCCAGACGGGCGATCAGGTCGCCCTCGCCCGAAGGCCGGATATCGGTCGCCCGGAAACTGAATGACGGCGAGGCGTTCTTGCCGCCTTCGTAATAGTCGGGAGCGCCTTCGACCACGATCCGGGATCCGACCTTGACCGCCCCTTCGGGCAGCTTGAGGGCGTCGAATTCGCGTTTCCACATGGTGGCCTGAACCCCGCCCCGTTCGTCACGGAGTTCGAAGTAGATCTGGACCCGGGACTGACTGAAGCTGGTCACCTCCCCGGTGATTCTCGCGCCGGGCAGCGCCTTGAGTTGCCCCTTGAGCTGTCTTGCGTACTCCCCGACCGGTGTGGGGGCCTTTTCGGCCTGGCCCGGCTCCGGGGCAGCGCCGGCTTCCGATTGATCGCGGTTCACGTTTTCAGCATGACAGCGAGCGGCGACGGCCAGTGTGTGATCAATCGACAGAACCCGCCCATTTCGCTTCAGATCGGGAGAAACCCCGGATCTCCGATCCGAAATCTGACCTTTATGACCACCTGACTCGACATTCCGCCCGGGGTCGTGCTACCTTGCCGGTCTCGTTTATTGAGTTTGTAGGTAAAGAAAGTAACTTCATCAACAAAGGGGATATCCCGAATGAGTCTCAGCAGTTCCAAGAAATCTCGACGCAGCATCCAGGCACTCCTGGTTCTGGCCCTGGTCGCCTTCGGCGCGATCGTCGTCGGCTGTGGAAGCAGTGACGACAGCAGCGGCGGCGACAGCGGTTCGGTGAACCTGGTCGCCTACTCCACCCCTCAGCAGGCCTATGAGGAGCACCTCGAGCCGGCCTTCAACGAGACGACCGATGGCGAAGGCGTCAGTTTCACGAACTCGTTCGGAGCATCCGGCGATCAGAGCCGCGCAGTCGAATCAGGCCAGAAGGCCGACTACGTCAACTTCGCGCTCGAGACCGACGTGACCCGCCTCGTCGATTCCGGACAGGTTTCGGCCGACTGGCAAAACAACAAGTACAAGGGCATCGTCACCAACTCGGTCGTGGCGATCGTGGTCCGTCCGGGCAACCCGCTCGGCATCAAGAACTTCGAGGACATCGTCAACAATGACGACATCGAGGTCGTGACCCCGAACCCGTTCACCTCCGGCGGCGCCCGCTGGAACATCATGGCCATCTACGGCGCCGCCCTGAACTCGGGCAAGACGCCGGAGCAGGCCCTGGGCGACGTCGAGAACGTGCTCTCGAAGACCCCGACCCAGTCGGAATCGGCCCGAGTGGCGCTCCAGGCCTTCATCGGAGGCACCGGTGACGTCCTCCTCTCCTACGAGAACGAGGCCATCGCCGCACAGCTCGCCGGCGAGGACGTCGACTATGTGGTCCCCGAATCGACCATCCTGATCGAGCAGCCCGCGGCGGTGACGGTCGATGCCTCGAAGGCCGCGACCGACTTCCTGAACTGGAACTGGACCGACGAGGCCCAGCAGATCTGGCAGGAACAGGGCTACCGCTCGGTCAACCCGCAGCTGCTGGACAAGCAGAAGTTCCCGGTACCGGCCGACCTCTTCACCATCAAGGAGTTCGGTGGCTGGGACAAGGTCGCTGACGAGTTCTTCGGCGACGGCACCGGCTCGGTGTTCGAGATCGTCCAGGACCTCGGCTACTCGACCGAGTAGACCCGCCGCGAGTACCTGGAGCAGTTCACTTGAGTGAAGTAACAACAATCGACGCTCGGGAACCCCGGCCCCGGAAAGCCATCTTCAGGCTTCCCGGGGCCGGCCAGGCTCTGAACAAGGGCCTGGTCGTCACCTACCTGGGGATCATGGTGCTGTTGCCGATCGTGGCAATCACCAGCAAGGCCTTCGAAGACGGGATCAGCGGCTTCTGGGATGCGGTCTCGGCACCCCAGTCGGTCGCCGCACTGAAACTGACGGTGATCTGTTCCCTGATCGTGGTCGTGATCAACGCGGTGATGGGCACCCTGATCGCCTGGGTTCTGGTCCGTGACAAGTTCCCCGGGCAGAGGGTCATCAACTCGATAATCGACCTCCCCTTCGCCCTGCCGACCATCGTGGCCAGCCTGATCCTGCTCACGGTCTACGGCGCCGACAGTCCGCTCGGGATCCACCTCGCCTTCACCAAACCGGCGATCGTGGTCGCCCTGCTCTTCGTGACGCTGCCCTTCGTGGTCAGGGCGGTTCAGCCGCTCCTGCTCTCGCTGGACCGTGACATGGAGGCCGCGGCCGAATCACTCGGCGCCCGCAAGTGGCTGATCTTCCGCCGGGTGATCTTCCCCAACCTCGCGCCCGGCATCGCGACCGGGGTCGCGCTCGCCTTCGCCCGCGCGCTCGGCGAGTTCGGCTCGCTGGTGCTGGTCTCGGGCAACATTCCCTTCCAGACCGAGGTCGCCTCGGTTTACATCAGGGGGCAGATCGAGTTCGACCGCCTGGCCTCCGCTTCGGCGGTCTCCGTGGTTCTGCTTGCGATCTCCCTGGCTCTGCTCGCCAGCGTGACGCTGGCCCAACGATGGGGGCTCCGCCATGACCGGTGAACGACTCACACGCTGGGGGCTGCGCTACATCGCGCTGGCCTACCTGGCTCTGCTGCTGGTGATCCCGCTCGGCTACATGATGATCGAGACCTTCAGCGAAGGAATACAACCCGTCCTCGACTCGATCACCGAGCCGGACTCGATCGCCGCCCTCAAGCTGACCCTGCTCACCGTGGCGATCGCGGTGCCGCTCAACACGGTCTTTGGCATCGCCTGCGCGCTCCTCCTGGTCCGCAGCAACATGCGCGGCAAGGGCATCATCAACGCCCTGATCGACATGCCGTTCGCGATCTCGCCGATCGTGGTCGGACTTTCGCTGGTCCTGGTCTACGGCACCAGCGGCTGGTTCGGCCAGCCGTTGATGGACCTCGGAATCCAGGTGATCTTCTCGACCCCCGGCATCGTGATCGCGGTCGTGTTCGTCTCGCTGCCCTTCGTGGCACGTGAGGTCGTGCCGGTGCTTCAGGAGATCGGCGACGACCAGGAGAAGGCGGCCGAAACCCTCGGCAGCGGATCCTGGAACACCTTCTGGAGGATCACCCTGCCGGCGATCCGCTGGGGCGTTTCCTACGGCGTGGTCCTGACAATGGCCCGGGCGCTCGGCGAGTTCGGAGCGGTGAGCGTGGTCTCGGGCAAGATCTCCGGTCAGACCGAGACCCTGCCGCTCTACGTCCAGAAGCAGTTCGAGACTTTCCATTCGGTGGGGGCGTACACCTCCTCCCTGATCCTCGCGGTGATCGCCCTGGCGACGCTGCTTGCAATGAACCTGATGCGACGCAAGGAGAACGACGAATAATGGCCGCTGCCAAGAACCAGACCGAAGTCCCGGTCGAGAACGGCATCGAGGTCGTCGACGTCTCGAAGCAGTTCGGAGACTTCCAGGCACTCAGCAACGTAAACCTGAGCGTGCCCGACGGCTCGATGACCGCCCTGCTCGGTCCGAGTGGCTCCGGCAAGTCGACCCTGCTCCGGGCGATCGCCGGTCTCGAAGTTCCGAGCGAGGGCAAGATCTTCATCTCGGGCGAGGATCAGACCGGAAAGCCGGTGCGAAACCGCAACGTCGGTTTCGTCTTCCAGCACTACGCAGCCTTCAAGCACATGACGGTCTTCGAGAACATCGCTTTCGGACCAAAGGTTCGCAAGCGTCCCAAGGCCGAGGTAAAGAAGCAGGTAAACGAACTGATCGACCTGGTCCAGCTGACCGGACTCGGCGGGCGCTATCCGTCACAGCTCTCGGGCGGCCAGCGCCAGCGCATGGCCCTGGCCCGGGCACTCGCGGTCGAGCCGACCGTGCTGCTGCTCGACGAGCCGTTCGGTGCGCTCGACGCCAAGGTCAGGAAGGACCTCAGGTCCTGGCTGAGGCGCCTCCACGACGAGGTCCACGTGACCACGATCTTCGTCACCCACGACCAGGAAGAGGCGATGGACATCGCCCAGCAGATCGTGGTCATGAACGAAGGCCAGATCGAGCAGACCGGTACCGCGACCGAGCTCTACGACACCCCCGTCAACGATTTCGTGATGGGCTTCGTCGGCGAGGTCAACAGCATCGGCGGCCGGCTGGTGCGGCCCCACGACACCGAAGTCCTCCCCGTGAAGGCTGAGGGAGCGACCGAGGTCGAGGTGGATCGGGTGGTCAGGCTCGGGTTCTCGGGCCGGATCGAGATGCTCACCGTGCCGGACAAGCGCGAGGTCTGGGCCCAGCTCACGAGGTCCGAACTCGAGACCCTCAATCTGGAGCCTGGCGACACCGCCTGGGTGAAGCCAAAGCCGGATGCGGTCACCCGCGAGGACACCGGGGCGCTCGAAAGCGCCGTTACGGAAGATCCTCCTGCCACCGGCAAGCCCACTCCCGTAGAGCCAGGACTGCCGGTCTGAGGCCCTCCCCCATCTCGGTCAGGCTGTAGGTCACCTTCACCTGGGGGTCGTTCTCGACTTCGCGGGCCATCAGGCCCGCGTCTTCGAGTTCCCGCAGGCGCTGGGAAAGCAGGCGGTCCGAGAGCCCCGGAATCGAGCGCTTCAACTCGGCGAAACGGAGCGGCCCGTCGGAGAGCGCCCAGATGATCGCGCCGCTCCAACGCTTGCCGATCAACTCGATCGCCGCGTGGAAGTGGGGGCAGACCTCGGTCAGGGCCGGTCGCGGAGTTCGGCCTTCGGCCGTCTGCCAGTTTGCGGTTGAACCGGTCACCGTTCTTTCACTTTAGCGGAGCCGAACTGTGGGAAAGCACGAATTCCGGCTCAGGGGCGCGGTCAGGCACAGGCGCCCGTGTCTACTTCCTCGCCGGTCGCCTGATTGCTGATCCGGGCCAGGACGCGGTTCGGGATCGCCAGGCCGCCGGCCGGGCCCTCGGTGGTGGCGGCAAAGACGGTTCCCAGCACCCTGCCCTCGGCATCGACCAGCGGCCCGCCGGAATTTCCGTGACGGACCGACCCGCGCAGGGTCAGCATCAGCCGCTCGAAGGGCCCTGACCCGTAGGCATCGTCGCCGAGCAGCAGGCGGGTCTGGCCGGCCCGGGCCGGGGTGATTGTCAGCGGTCCGTCGTTCGGGTACCCGATCACCGCGGCGGCAGTACCCCGCGGGGCCCGGGCCAGCGCGGGCAGGGCCGGAACGTCGAGGTCGGCCCGCAGGATCGCGATGTCATTCCTCGGGCTGTAGGCGATCGGAGTGGCCGAGGCACTCTGGCCGTCATTGGTCTCGATCCTGGTGTCATCCTGGCCGGCGACCACGTGGGCGTTGGTGACGAAGGTGTCGGGACCGACCGCCCAGCCCGAGCCCATGATCCCGAAGCCCTGGCAGGTCCCCGACACCTTGACCACCGAGTTGGCGGCTTCGCGAACGGCCGCCTCGCTGCCCGTGCCCACATCCGGACGGGCGATCTCACCCGGGGAAGACGCGAACTGCGGCACCGGGTCGATCCGGTGAAGTGCCTGCATCAGCGGCCCCGAGGGCGGCATCAAGTCGTTTACGGCGCCGACCAGAAGCGAGTTCTGCACATCCCGCCGGAGGCCGTCCGAGCTCGGGTAGTAGACGGCGGCCGCGGCAAGGACCCAGACGATCCCGAGGCCGATCGCGGCGATCAGCATCGCCCCGCCGATTCCGTCGATCACCTCCCAGAAGGGATGGCGAACCGCGGAATCACGGACCCGCTCGCCCAGCGTCACCGCGAGTGCCAGGGTGATCGACCCGATCACGATCGCGCCGACCAGGGCCGCCATCGGGGCATAGGGGGAGTTGGATCCGTGGTCGAGAAACACGGGTGCCAGGCGGGACCCCAGAATCGCGCCCCCGACCAGCCCGGCCAGGCCGAGAGCACCCACGATCAGACCCTGCCGGAACCCCCAGAGGGCGAGAAAAAAGGTGAAGGCTGCGATGCCCCAATCGAGCGGTGTCACGCGGCCAATCTAGCCTTCAGCGACGCGGGAAGGGCAGCCAGCAGTTCATGCCACCGACGACCACGATATTTTTCAGGCCTGATGGGGCGTCCGCCTTCACGCCAGGAAAGGCAGAGAAGACTCAAGACGAGGGCACTGCCTCTGGTCGGAGTCGCGCTGGTCGCTTTCATCGTCGGCGCGGTTCAGGGATGCCCCGGATCCCCCAACCGGGATGCCGCCGAAAGTTACGTCGACGCCTGGAAGGACGGCGACCACCAAGGCATGTACGAAATGCTCAGCACCAAGTCGCAGGAAGGCAT
Organism: Solirubrobacterales bacterium; assembly: GCA_020438425.1. Classification (GTDB taxonomy): domain Bacteria; phylum Actinomycetota; class Thermoleophilia; order Solirubrobacterales; family 70-9; genus 67-14. The sequence continues at coordinate 3,554 of JAGQUQ010000009.1, read as the reverse complement.
CTCGCTCGAGCGATTCGTCCAGCGTTACGAGGAAGCCGAGGCCGAGGCGACGCTCCAGTCATTGGAGGGTTCGGATGCCGAGGGAGACGAAACCAATGCAGAGGTCCCGGTCAAGGCCAACACGCTCGCTTTCGGCCAGATCGAGCAGCCGCTCGAGTTCACCTTCGGCAGCGACGGGATCGCCTGGCAGAACAGTCTGCTCTTCCCCGGCCTCGAGCTCGGCGAGGAACTGACCCGGACCACGAAACTTCCGAACCGGGCAAAGATCCTCGCCGACGACGGTCAGGTGATGGCCGAAGGCCCGACCGACGCCCGCGAGTATCCGCTCGGCGATTCGATGATCGACGTGACCGGTGTGACCGGCACCCCGGAAGACGAAGCGGCCGACCTGAACAGCATCGCTCTCGGCTACGAGCCGGGTCAGACGACCGGGGTGAGCGGCCTCGAGCTCGCCTTCAACGCCCGCCTGACCGGCACCCCGGGTGGCACCCTGTTCGCCAAACCGATCGAAGGCGGAACCGATGGCGAAGGCCGGGAACTCGGCAGCGGCGAGCCGGCCCCGGCCAAGCCGCTCAAGACGACCATCGATCCCGACCTCCAGAACTCCGCCGTCGCCAACCTCGGCGGCGTCTCCGGCGGCGTGGCCGTGCTCGACGCGAAGAAGGGCTTCGTCAAGGCGCTGGCTGGTTCGGCCTACTCGATTCTGCAGCCCCCGGGTTCGACGATGAAGATCGTGACCGCGACCGCTGCCCTCGAGACCGGGGCCGCGACCCTGGATTCCTCCTACGACTACGTGACCGAGGCCCCCGGTGACGGCCGGATGATCCAGAACGCTCACGGCGAGGTCTGTGGCGGCACCTTCACCGAGACCTTCGCCAATTCATGCAATTCGGTCTTCGCGCCGCTGGCCGAGCAGGTCGGCCCCGAACACTTCACCGCGACGGCCGAGAAGTTCGGCTTCAACCGGCCGCCGCAGGTCTGGGATGCCGCCAGCCTCGCCCGGGTCAACCCCCCGATCCCGACCGTTCCGGAAGCCGACGAGTACGACAGCGACCTTGCCGTCTCCGGAATCGGCCAGGGCCTGGTCCAGGCGACTCCGCTCCTGATGGCCAGCGTCGCCCAGGCGATCGCCAACCGGGGCGTTTCACTGCCGACCCCGATCACCCGGGAGCCGGAGCTCCAGCCGGAATCGGGTCCGGTCAAGGTGACCAGCCCGAAGATCGCCGCAACGGTGGCCGACCTGATGGTGGCCGTGGTCACTTCCGGCACCGGACCGGCGGCGGCGATCTCCGAAGGCCAGGTGGCCGGCAAGACCGGCACCGCCGAGGTCGCGCCCAGCGGCGAGGTCGACGCGGAAGGCAACGACATCCTGCTCGAGGACGCCTGGTTCGCCGGCTTCGCCCCCTCCGACAAGCCGAAGCTGGCGGTCGCCGTGATGATCATCAACGCCTCCGGCGACGGCGGCACCGTCGCCGCCCCGATCGCCGGCGCCATCCTTTCCGACGGCCTGTAGTTCCGGGCGTTTGCGCTGCGGGGTCGGGTGGGCATCGCCGGGACGCGGGATGCGCTCCGCCTCCGGCTCCGCTACTCCTGAGTGTCCCGGCGATGCCCACCCGACCCCGCAGCTACCCGACTCTAAGGGCGGACGGGGGTGCCGAAGAAGACTGCGGTGAGGGAGGTGACGGCGCCGGCGGTGAGGATTATTCCGCCCGGGGTGGCGAGCCAGAATGCGAGGCCGAAGCCGATCAGGGTGGCGAGGGCGGCGATCGCGAGGATCGACCACCAATCACTGATGACCGGACCGGGCTGGCCGCCGGCCGGGGCCGAGAGAACCACGCCCACGATCAGGATCGCGATGCCGATGCCGGCGACGACGTCCGAGAACGGCCCTAGCAGAGCCAAGGCGGCTCCCACTCCCGCGAGAACCTGACCGACTAGCGCCGGTCCGTACTCCTCCAGCCTGATTCGGCTAGAGGTCGAGGTCGACCGTTGCGGGGCCGTCTTCACCCTCGATGATCAGCTTGACCGGGCGCTGCTCGGTCGATTCGCGATCCATCAGGAAGAGCAGCATCGAGGCCTGAATCGGGCCGACCTGGGCGGTCGAATCGATCACCGGGATGTTGCCTTCCGGCTCGAGCGTGGAACCGGGCTGGAGCGCATAGATGCTCTCGCTGGGAATGTTCGTGTACTTCCTGCCGCTGGTCGTCTCGACCTGGAAGCTTTCCGGGATCTGATGCGCATCGTCTTCGGAGGTGTTGTGGATCTTCACGAAGACGCCAATCCAGACCTTGTTGGCGGGAGCTTCCTGCTTGCCGACCAGGTACTCGGCATCCTCGACGTCATTGATGTTGAGGGGCCGGGTGAAGAGAACGTTGTACTCGAGGCTGCCCAGGTGGACGGGCTCGCCCTCGACGATTCCTTCCTTCTCCTCATGGTTCGCGCCACAGGCGGCAAGCGCAAAGCCGGAGATCGCTACCACGAAGGCCAGGACGAGGCCACGGAACAGTTTGCTCTTCGAAATTCTTTCCATCGCGCGGGAGTCTATTCGGCCTTATCGGGTCGTGCTGAGCGGCTCTCAGGCCACCCCGGTCGCATGCCGGTTGCCGCCAGCCACCGGCACTTCGACCTTCTCGGCTCGACCCGACTCGACCGCATCGCGCAACCGCTGGCCGGCCTTGGCCAGGCGCCGCCGATGCCACCTGGCACCACCGGTCAACCGGTTGTGGACCTTGGAGAAACCGCTCGGCACGATCCAGAAAGTGATTCGCACCCGGGTCACGCCGGTCGAGGTCTCTTCCATCTCCCACTCGGTGCCGGTCAGGTTCTTGTTGTAGCTGCCGGTGGCGCCCCGCTCGGAAATTCGGCGGGGAGGGTCGGCCGCGACGATCGCCGAGTCGGCCCATGCCTTCTTGCGCTTGAACTGCCAGCGAGCCCCGGCTCCGACGCCACGCGAATCGAGGCGAAGCAGACGGAAGTTCCGGACCGAGTCCCCGTACAGGTACGGACGGCTGTCAAAGTCCATCAGATACTCGAAGATCTCCTCGCGGGGAGCATCGATGTCGAGTTCGGCATAAACGGGACCCATCGGGGCGGATTCTAGAGGTTGTCGCCAGGACTCTGTCCCCGGTCCGGGCGGCGATAGGGTGTGCCGGTGTCCACGACCATCGCGATCCTCTCCCAGAAGGGCGGCACCGGCAAGACCACGCTGACCCGCTCGCTCTCCGAAGGCCTGCGGCGGTCCGGGCTTTCAGTACTGGCGATCGACGCCGACCCCCAGGGGAACCTCTCGGAGTACTTCGGCATTCCGGCCGACGCCTTCCCCACCCTCGGTGAAGTGCTCGCCGGTCAGGAGCGGGCGGTGGACGCGGTTCACACCGGACCGGGCGGTGGCGAGGTGATCCCGGCCAACCTGGGCCTTGCCGAGGCAGAGCTGATGCTGGCCGGAAAGATCGGCCGGGAGTTGACCCTGAGAAATGCGCTGCGGGAACCGAAGCGGCGCTACGACCTGATCCTGATCGATTGCCCCCCGACGCTCGGGCTGCTGACGGTGAACG
>JAGQUQ010000099.1 GCA_020438425.1 Solirubrobacterales bacterium | reverse complement strand
AGTCTCCTCGTCGGTGCAGAGCAGCACGAAGCCACCCTCGTTGTCGTGGCTGTAGTTGCCTTCGATCACCGTGCCGTCCTGCCGGTAATCGACATCGAAGCCGGTGCCGTCGCAGCCGTTGTGTTCCATGCCGAAGACTTCGTTGCCCCTGATCTGAGTGTTGTTCGAACGGAAGGTCCAGATGCCGGCGTTGCACATCGGTCCGGCGGGATCGAGCAGCGGCCGGCCGGCGAGGTTGCCGCGGCTGACCACGTTGTCCCGGACGATCGCCCCGTCGGTGCCGCGGGGAACGATGCCGTCACCGGCAATCAGGTCGATCCGGTTTTCCTCGATCACCACCCCGGTCGAAGCCTCGGGCCAGGGCTGGTCTGCTGCCGGACGATCGGGGTCGGTCGTCCCGGTGATCGAGATTCCGCTGCGCGAGACCGAACTGATCCGGTTGTCCCGGATCGAGAGATCGACGAACCGGGCCGGCGGCGGACCCGTGGTACTGACCTGGATTCCGGCGCTGCCCTCCGGGTTCTTGGTCAGGTCCCCGTCGACGTCGTGGATCTCGAGTCCGGAGACGGTCAGGTTGGTGACCGGCCCGTTCAGGGCGACGACCCGGACCCCGTTGCGAACCTGGTCACCCTCCCCCAAAGGCCCCGCGGAACCGGGATTCGACAGATCGAGTCCGGTCAGAGTGAGGTTCGACGCATCCTCGATCAGGACCGCGTCCCGGCTGGTGCCGACCACCCGGGGCCTTTCGCCCTCGCCGTAACCATCGATCATCGCCGGCTGTGCGCTTGAACCACCGCCGGTGATGCGCAGCAGGCCTTCGCAGGTTGTGCCCCGCCGGAGCAACAGCCGATCCCCGGGACCAAGTTCGAAGCCCGGCCCGAGTGCGTTGAATGGGGTCGCGGCCGTTCCGTCTCCAGCGGCCGGAGCAGAACAATCGACATGAAGGTCGGCTGCGGTCGCCTGAGCGGCCGAAGCCAGGGCCGCGACCAGTGTCAGCGCGATCAGCCGACGCTTCATCCCGGGCTGACCAGCTTCTCGAGGCGCTCGAAGAATTCACCCTGGGCTTCGATCACGAGGTTCCTGGCCGTCGAAGGCGCGACCCACTCGACCCGGTCCACCTCGGGGATCTCGATCGTCCGGCCGGACTTCGGTGGCCACTGGATCTCGCAGGTCACGCTGACCTGCCGAGTCGGATCGAGGTCGCCTTCAATCGCCCAGGCCAGAACCCGCTTGCCGGATTTCTGGGTGATCTCGCCGAGATGGATCGGCGCCCCGGACGGCGGCTCGATGCCGACCTCCTCCACGAACTCCCGCCGGGCGGTCTCCAGCGGCTCCTCGCCCGGGTCGATCTCCCCCTTCGGAATCGACCAGCCCCGTTCCTTCTTCGCCCAGAGCGGGCCGCCCATGTGGGCAATCAGCACCTCGAGTCCGCCGGGGCCAACCCGGTAGAGGATCAAGCCGGCGCTGACCTTCCCGGCTTTCTTCTGCTTGCCCACCCGGCAGAGGCTACTCAGGCGGGGCTTGCGAATGCCCGGGCGGGAAACCGTCTGCGATCGGGATGCCGTGGTCGGTCTCGGTCATGCCGAGTTCATAGACCGCGCCGCCTGCCGTGTTGAAGTGGGTCACGGCGTTGTGACCGGGCATGGTGAGCGTCGCGCTCATGCGGGCCGCCGAACAGTTGGCCACCTCATGGCATTCGGCCTGCGGGTCGGCCGGGTCACCGTACTGCCAGCCGACGGTCAGGTTCGGCGGCGAATCGATCTCCAGTTCCAGGTATCCCTTTCCGGCTACCGGCAGGCCCGCCTCGAGCCTGAGGGGCGTCTCGTTCACGTTGACCCCGGGGGCGAACATGCCGCCAATCCGGCGAATCCGGCCCTCGCTGTGGATCGCTCCGTTCGCCACCCAGGGCAGCAGCCGGCCGGCCACCAGGATGCGGCCCATTGCGACGTCGATCCAGGCTTCCGGATCCTCTGTGAAGCCGCTGCCGTGGAGCCAGATCCAGCGCTCGGCATGTTCGGTTCCCCAGTTGTGGCCGATCATGCCGCGCCAGCCATCGACCTTGATCTTGCGGTCGCCGAAACGGATCGTGCCGTTGAAATCCCCGAGCGGCACCGGCGAGATCGGCTTGGTCTTCGGCAGGGGCAGTTCGTAGAAGCGGGGGCGAGGAAGGTGGAAGAGCACCGGTGCCAGGGGTTCGAAGCGAAGCTGCCATTCCGCCTCGAAACACTCGCCATGAAGACCGGCCGGGCCGATCGTCGAATCACCGATCCGGACCCAGGTGTTCACCGGCGCCGATGCCGGTTGACCTGACTGCCGCCGGGCCGCAGGTCGCTCGGCTTCCCGGTCGAACAGCGTGAACCAGATCGTGCCGGTTGCCTCCTCGCCCGGCACCTTGTCGATCGTGTACCGGATCCAGACCGCCAGCTTCCCGTCCGGCGAAACCAGCCGCGCATACCAGGACTCGTACATCCCGGTGCCGGCCGCTGCCGCGGTGAACCTGGCATCCGTGGGTGAAACCCTGCTCCCCATCCTGAAACCCTCAGCCAATCCCGGCGTGGGCCAGGGCCTCGGAGCGATCGAGGAAGTTGGCGTTCTCGATCGTCTTGCCGTCCTTCAGCATGAGCGCCATGTGAACCACGGTCTCGATCTCCTCGGGCACACCCTCCACCCGGACAACGCGGCTCACGGAAGCAACTGCCCGATCGCCTTCGGAAACGATCTCCACGATCTCGACCGGCCCCGCCTCGAGGAAAGCTTCATCGATCCGCCGGAAGAACTCCCATGAATCGTCAATTCCCTCGAAGGGTCCGGGCTCATGCCAGCCGGGCACTGGCATCACCCTGATTTCCTCGTGCATTTCAAGGGCCCAGCCCTGCTTGTCGCCCTCGTTCATGGCCGACACGGACCGCTGCATCGACTCCCGGAAGCTCTCGGACATGACCTGAACCTAAGCCATCCGGACGGACCCGAACAACTCTTCCCGAATCGCCACCGGGTCGCCGCCAGCTTCGATTCGTTCCTCGAGAGTGATTGCGCCGTGGCGTTTGGCGAGGCGCTCGCCGTCTTCGCCGAGCATCAGGGGGACGTGGCTGAAGCGGTCCGGGGCTTTGAGGCCGAGGCGATCGTAGAGCCAGAGCTGGCGAGGCGTCGTGTCGAGCAGGTCGGCTCCTCGGACCACCTCGCCGACTCCCTGATCGGCGTCGTCGACCGTGACCGCGAGGTTGTAGGCGAAGTCACCGTCGTTGCGGCGGACCACGAAGTCGTCGAGGGTCTTCTCGACCCGGCCGCAGAGGTGATCCTCGAACCCGACCCGGGCGCCCGCCGCGCGGACCCGGAGCGCCGGCGGCCTTCCGGCGGCCCGGCGTTCGGATCGTTCGGCTTCGGTCAATTCGCGGCAGGTACCGGGGTAGGCGCCCTCGGGCAGTTCCCCGTGCGGGGCCGAGGCGGCCTCGCGGATCTCGGCCCGAGTGCAGAAGCATTCGTAGAGCAGCCCATCTGCTTCGAGTTTCGCCAGGGCCTCCCGGTACAGGTCGTGGCGATCGCTCTGACGGACCGGCTCGCCATCCCAGTCGATCCCGATCTGGCGGAGCTCATCGAGCTGGACCTCGATCCACTCGTCGCGGGAGCGACCGCTGTCGATGTCCTCGATGCGGACCAGAAACGGTGCTCCCCGGTCCCGGGCCGAGCGCCAGGCGAGCAGCGCGGTGCGCAGGTTGCCGAGGTGGAGCCGGCCGGTCGGGCTCGGGGCGTAGCGGCCCGGTGCCCGCCCGGGGTCGGCCCCGGGATGGAAGAGATCCAGACCCTCCCCGGCAGGCATCAGAGGACCGCCTTCAGATCGCTGGCCAGATCGCCTCTTGGTTTCACCTCGACCGTTTCGAGACCAAGCCAGCCGGCCATCAACCTGAGTTCGGCCGCCAGCTCGGTGGCCGTGTGCGCGGGCGCATCCGGTTCCACCCAGGCCGCCTGAACCAGCAGAGCGGAACCATCCCGATCCGATTTCAGGTCAACCCGACCGGCGATCTGCTCGTCGAGCAGGAAGGGCAGCACGTAGTAGCCGTGGCGCCGCTTCTCCTTCGGGGTGTAGATCTCGATCCGGTAGTGAAAGCCGAAGAGTTCCTCGAGCCGGCGACGCTCGAAGATCAGCGGGTCGAATGGAGCCAGCAGGGCCCGGGTGCCGACCTTGCGTGGTCGACGGGCCTCGGGGTGAAGCCAGGCCGGGGCCGCGAATCCCTCGACCTCGACCGGCAGCAGCCTGCCTTCGGCCGCCAGCTTTTCGACCGCCCGTTTCGATTCCCGGGCCGGCAGGCGGAAGTAGTCCCTGAGGCAGCGCTCGGTCCCCACCCCGTGGGCCCGGGCCGAAATCTCAAGGAGGCCGGCGATTGCTTCCTCCCCGGTCGGAGCTTCGGCGGCGTGAACCGCGGCTGGCAGTACCCGCTCCGGCAGGTCGTAGCGCCGTTCGAACTGCGGGGTCCGGCCGGCCGCGGTGACCTGACCCGACCAGAAGAGGTACTCGAGGGCGGTCTTGACCGGCGGCCAGTTCCAGCCCCAGTGCTTCTTCTCGAGCACGTGGTCGGGATCGACTGCGGTTGCCACCTGGCCGGCCGTAACCGGACCGGAACGGTCGACCTCGGCGATCACGCTCTCGAGCAGTTCCGGCTGTTCGGCGGCGGCACGAACCGATCGCCAGGCGTCCTGATCGGCGCGGTCCATCCGCCAGCGAAGCAGCCTGTGGGTCTCCGGTGGCACGAAGGAAGCTTCATGGGCCCAGTACTCGACCAGCCGCCGCGGCTTCCTCGAACTGGCCCTTTCCAGGAGGCCGATGTCATACGGGCCCAGTCTCGAGTAGAGCGGCAGGAGATGGGCCCGGGCCAGCACGTTGACCGAGTCGATCTGGAGCAGGCCGATCCGGTCGATCATTCCCTGAACCTGACGCATGGTCACGCCGGGGAAGGGGCGCTCGCGGCCGAAACCCTGGGCGGCCAGAGCGATCCTCCGGGCCGCGGCCGAACCCAGCCGGACCGGCGCGTCGGCACTCATCGTCCCGGCCTTCGATCTCGCCTTGCGTCGCGTCCGTCCACTCGCACATAATTACCGGCAATGCCACTTCCGAGGGGGAGGACCTCATGAGCGGAGACTCCGCTGCGCACGCTTATCGCAACGTAATCGTCACCGCCGCCACAGCCGGTCTGGCCGGTTTGCTCTTCGGCTACGACACCGGCGTGATCGCCGGGGCCCTGCTCCAGATCACACCCGATTTCGGGCTCGGTTCGTTTGCATCCGGGCTGGTGGTTGGTGCCGTTCCGATCGGTGCCGTGCTGGGTGCCTGGATCGCCAGTTCGAACTCGGACAAGTACGGCCGCCGCCGCCTGATCCTCGCCGCCGGCATCATCTTCGTGATCGGGGCGATCGTTTCGGCCCTCTCGCCCGACACCTTCATCCTCGTCGTGTCCCGTGTGGTGATCGGCGTCGCGATCGGCGTCGCTTCCGCGGTGGCCCCGGTCTACATCAGCGAGATCGCCCCGCCGGACATACGCGGAAGGCTGGTCACCTTCTTCCAGCTCGCGGTCACGGTCGGCATCCTTGTCGCCTACCTGGTCGGCCTCGCCTTCGCCAACACGGAAGAAGGCTGGCGCTGGATGCTCGGGCTCGGTGCGATTCCCGCTCTCGCCCTGGTCATCGGCATCGTCCGGCTGCCGGCAAGCCCGCGCTGGCTGCTCATGGTCGGCCGCGAAGACGACGCCCGGGCCGCCCTCCAGCGGGTCCGGACCGAAGGGCCCGAGGCGATCGAGCTGGAGATCCAGGAGATCCAGACCAGCATGAACGTCAGCGAGGGCTCCTGGAAGGATCTGCTCGCCCCGGCCGTCAAGGCGGCACTTGTGGTCGGCATCGGGCTCGCCATCCTGCAGCAGATCACCGGCATCAACACGGTGATCTACTACGCGCCGACAATCATCCAGTCGACCGGCATCGACTCCGACTTCTCCTCGATCCTGGCCTCGCTCGGGGTCGGGATCATCAACGTTGTGATGACCGTGGTCGCCCTGCGGCTGCTGGACAGCAGGGGTCGCCGCGAAATGCTCTTCATCGGCGTCTCGGGGATCTCGCTTTCGCTGTTCCTGCTCGGGCTCGCCTTCCTGGTCGGTGCCGACAAGACCTACGCGACGGTGATGGCGATCGGCAGCCTGATGCTCTTCGTCTCCTCCTTCGCGATCTCGCTCGGGCCGATCTTCTGGCTGCTGAACGCGGAGATCTATCCGCTCTCGGTAAGGAGCAAGGCGGCCTCGGCCGGCACCATGACCAACTGGTTCTTCAACTTCCTCGTTTCACTGACCTTCCTGCCCCTGATCGACCTGCTCTCGCAAACCGGCGCCTTCTGGTTCTACGGCGCGATCGGCCTGGTCACCCTCTGGTTCTGCTGGAAGTTCGTCCCCGAAACCAAGGGCCGAAGCCTCGAGCAAATCAACGACATCTTCACGAATCGCGCCAAGGCGCGATGAGCAGTCGGGCGAGTCTTCGCTCGCCCTCCAAATCAAACCCGCCCCTCCCACTCGAAATCATTGATGGCTGGGAGGGGCTCCACTTGAGGCGAACTAGAATCCCGGGTATGTCGCAGACTCCTTCATGCTCGATTCGGGACTTCCGGATCGAGGACGCTGAAGCGGTTCACCGCTGGTTCAACAACAAGGAAGCAACGAAGACGCTGATGGAACAGCGCGAGACCTTCGAACTCGAGAATGCGGAAGGCTGGACCCGTGCCGCGATGAAGCAGGAAGGCGAGGACCGCAAGTACGCGATCGAGGTGCCGGGGATCGAGGAGCCGGTCGGGTTCACCGCCCTTTACGGGCTGTTTCGGCAGACCGCGCCCGAGCTCGGCTGCCTGATTGGTGACGAGGTGCGCGGCAAGGGCGTCGGCCGCTGGGCCGAACGCCTGACCGTGACCCTCGCCTTCGAGGAGTTCGGGGCCCACCGTATCTAC
>JAGQUQ010000098.1 GCA_020438425.1 Solirubrobacterales bacterium | reverse complement strand
ATCGCCATCCCGCTTTCCTCGACGAGCTGACCAGGCACCGGGAGCAGGCGGGCCACCATCCGCTCCGGACCTTTCCCGACCTCGATCTCGCCCTCGAATGGTGCGAACAGGGTCTGCTTGACAAGTACGGCGAGCTTGAATCCGACCCGGAGCTGAGCCTGGCCCAGCACGGGGCGACTCTCGGCATGAGCATCGACCAGATCGAACTGCTGAGCTCCCACCTCGAGCATGTCGAGTACGAGGCGGGCGAGATGATCTACGGGAACGAGCTGGCGGTGCCGGACCAGATGCTGCTGGTCACCGCCGGCAAGATCAGCCTGCTGGCCGAAGACGATGACGGAGGCCACCGGCGTCTGGCGACCCTTTCACCGGGAATGACCCTGGGTGAGATATCGATGATCGCCGGCGCCCCCCTGGCCGGGATGCCGCGGGCCGACACGGAAGTGAAGGCCTGGGTCCTGGGCGAAGGCGACCTCGAGGTACTGCGGGCCCGGAACCCGGACCTCGTCGTGACGCTGCTCGAGAACCTGCTCCGCCAGGTCGCCCTGCGGGTCGGCCACATGCGGGCCGAACTCCTCCGCTGATCCCCGGGGTCGCGAGATGCGGAAAGTGATCCCTATGGGACTACTTTCTGCGTTTCGAGGACCTGGGGCCGTTTGATTCAGACGTTGAACTTGAAGTCGACCACGTCGCCGTCCTGCATCACGTAGTCCTTGCCTTCGAGGCGGACCTTGCCGGCGGCCCGGGCGTCGGCCATGGTGCCGATCTCGAGCAGATCGTCGAAGGAGATGATCTCGGCCTTGATGAAGCCGCGCTGGAAGTCGGTGTGGATGACCCCGGCCGCCTGCGGGGCGGTGTCGCCCTTGTGGATCTGCCAGGCACGGGTTTCCTTGGGGCCCGCCGTGAGGTAGGTCTGGAGGCCGAGCGTGTCGAAGCCGACCCGGGCCAGCACATCCAGGCCGGGCTCCTCGACCCCGATGTCGGCCAGCATCTCGCGTGCCTCTTCCTCGTCGTCGAGCTCGACCAGTTCGGCCTCGAACTTGGCGTCGAGGAAGATCGCCTCAGCGGGGGCGACCAGAGCGCGCAGGTCGTCCTTGAGCTTCTCGTCGGCGAGCTCCTCCTCGGAGCAGTTGAAGACGTAAAGCAGCGGCTTGGCGGTCATCAGGTGAAGCTCCCGCACGCCCTCGGGGTCGAACCCGGCCTCGAAGATGCCCTTGCCCGACTCGAGGACCTCTTTCGCTGCCTCTGCGGCCTTGACCTGTGGCTCGAGGTCCTTGTCCCGCTTCGCCTCCTTGGTCAGCCGTGGCAGGGCGTTCTCGATCGTCTGCAGGTCGGCCAGGATCAGCTCCATGCGAATCGTCTCGATGTCGTTCCGTGGCACCACCTCACCGTCGACGTGGGTGATGTCATCGTCCTGGAAGACCCGGGTCACCTGGCAGATCGCGTCCGACTCGCGGATGTTGGAGAGGAACTTATTGCCCATGCCCTCGCCTTCGGAGGCACCCTTGACGATGCCGGCGATGTCCACGAACTGAACGGTCGCGGGCAGAATCTTCTCGGACTCGTAGAGGCCGGCTAGTTTCTCCAGCCGGGAGTCGGGGACACCGACCACCCCCACATTCGGTTCGATCGTCGCGAAGGGGTAATTCGCGGCAAGAACGTTGTTCCTGGTCAGGGCATTGAAGAGGGTCGACTTCCCGGCATTGGGAAGGCCGACGATTCCGATCGAGAGGGCCATCGCGGGAAAGATTACGGGCCTCGGGGAAGGCGCGGCGGCAAGGTAACCGCAAGCGGCTTCGGAAAACATGAAGCGATGAGGAAATCGCAACTCGGCCGGTCGGCGGCAGTTACTGTTGGCATCCAGTCAATTCGCACCGGGGGCCCCAGCTTGAAGCAGAAGTTCAACCAGATCGCAGGTCGGTTCGCCCTGACCGTCACCCTGGTGGTCGCGGCACTTGCCGGCGGCGCCGTCCCGGCGAGCGCGGCCGAGGCGCCAGGGTTGCTCGACCAGTTCACCGTCCGCTCGATTTCCTCCCGGCCGGAAATGGTCAGTGGCGGTGACGCGATCGTGCAGGTCCGGATTCCCTCCGGCGCGGACATGAACAACGTGCGGATCTGGCGGGGCACCAGCAACCTCACCGGCACTTTCGAAACCGTGCCGGGCAGTCCCGGACTGATCCAGGCCAAGGTTCCGGTGGGCTCTGGCGACTCGGTGATTCGCGCGACCCTGCCCGGCTACACGACCCAGCGCCTTACCCTCGTCAACCACGCCCTGAGTGGCCCGATCCTCTCCGGCCGCCACCTGAACCCGCTCGTCTGCAATACGGCCACCGCAGGCCTCGGGGCACCACAGGACGCGAACTGCACCGGCAACACCGTGGTCACCTACCGGTACCGGACCAACGGCAACGGGTGGCAGAACCTGGCCGATCCGACCGGACCGGTTCCCGGCAACATCAAGATGACCACCACTACCGACGGGAAAGAGGTCCCGTTCGCGGTCGCGACCGAGCGGGGCACCCTGAACCGCTCGATCTACGCTCTCTCGACCCTGGTCGACATCGGACCCGGATCGGACCCCGCGGTTGCGGGTGAAGGATTCAACGGCACTGCGATCTACGGATTCGGCGGCGGATGCAACAACAGTTACTTCCAGGCGAACAGTGGCGGCGGCAACCCGAACATCAACGTGGGTGAGGGGTATGCCTTCATGCAGTCCAGCCTCAACGCCTTCGGTCAGCGTTGCTCGGATGCGATGTCGGCGGAAACGGTTTCGATGGTCAAGGAACGTTTCATCGAAAACTGGGGGCCGATCGAAAAGACGCTCGGCAACGGCGGCTCCGGCGGGTCCATGGCCCAGCAGATGATCGCCAACAACTACCCCGGGCTGCTCGACGCGCTGACCCTGACCAACTCGTTCATGGACAACGCCTACGCGACCGGAAACCTGATCGACTGCGCCCGGGTTGGCAGCTTCGTGGACGCCGCAGGCTGGACCGATGCCGAAAAGCATGCGGTTCTGGGAGGCGGAGTGACCGCCACCTGCGCGACTACTGTCGGCGCCTTCGCGGACGGTTTCTTCAACCCCCAGAACTGCCCCGCCTCGGTTCCCGCAGCCGACCGGTACAACGCGCTGACCAACCCGCTTGGCATCCGCTGCACGGTCTGGGACGCGAACTCGAACCTCTGGGGCAAACTGCCGAACGGGAGGGCAAAGCAGGCGGCGGACAACGTCGGGGTCCAGTATGGACTTGAGGCACTGCTGTCTGACGCGATCACCCCGGAACAGTTCCTGGCGCTGAATGCCGGCGTCGGAGGAATCAGCGACAACGGTGAGGTCACGGCCGGCCGGCGGGAGGCAGACCCCGACGCCCTGAAGATCGCATACGAGATGGGTCAGCTGAACGAAGGGTCGGCCGGCTACGCATCCACCCCGGCAATCGACAATCGCCAGTACGTGATCGAGACGGTTCCCAACGGCCACCAGATCATCCATGCGCTCTCGATGCAGGAGCGCCTGGAAGAGTCAACCGGGGCCCCGGTCCCTCACTCAGTCTGGACCAGCACGTTCGGGCCGGGTGACGGAGTCGATGACGAAGAACCGGCCGACCCGACCGTTCCGAGCAAGGATGTCTGGGCAATTCTCGATCAGTGGGTCGGCGCGATCCGGTCCGACACAAGCGATCTCGACCCCCAGGCCAAAGCCGTCGCTCACACCCCCGCCGCGGCCAGCGACCGCTGTTTCAACGATGACGGGAGCGTGATGGCGGTCGAAACGCAGACTCTCGACTCGGGAGTCTGCGGGGCGGCATTCCCCAGCCACAAGTCTCCGCGGATGATCGCGGGCGGGTCGCTGGCCAATGACATCCTCAAGTGTGCGCTGAAGCCGGTTGATCCGGCTGATTACGAGGGCCAGCTCAGCGCCGGCCAGCTCGAGGAGCTGGAGGAGATCTTCCCGACCGGCGTTTGCGACTGGGACGAGCCCGGTGTCGAGCAGTCCTACAACACCGACACCTGGCGGGCCTGGCCGACCGGGCAGCCGGACAGTTCGGCCCCGGCCACGACCATCTCGTCGGGGCCCGTTCCGTCGGCGGCCCCGGCGACCGTCGACTTCGAGTTCTCCTCCAGCGAAACCGGGTCGCAGTTCGAGTGCCGGATCGATTCGGACGACGCGGGCGATTTCGAGCGATGCCAGAGCCCGGTCAGGTTCGGGCCGCTGGCCGACGGGGTTCACCGGTTCGAGGTGCGGGCGACCGACACGGCCGGCAACGCAGGTGAGCCGGCCGGTATGAACTTCAGCGTCGGCGATTCCGCTCCGGTTCTCGCCGTCTCTCCGGCAGCCTTCGGTTTCGGACCGATCAACGTCGGTGGAGAGCTCGGTGAACCGGGCGAGTTCAGCCTGAACAACCCGGGGACAGAGCCGGTCCAGCTCGACGACGCCGTGCTGAGTGGGTCCGGCGCAGGCTCTTTCAAGATCCTGCCGAACGGGAGCACCTGTTACTTCCTCGAACCGGCCGGACTGATCGCTCCCGGTGAGACCTGCACCGTGGTCGTGATCTTCGACCCCGAAAGCGAAGGAACGAAGCGGGCCAGCCTCGGGATCACCTCCGACTCGGTCACCTCGCCGGAAGAACTTCCGCTGAGCGGCACCGGGTTTCCGGAGCTGCTGCCGGGAGCGACCCTGACGCCGCAGGCCCTGAGCTTCGGCAACCAGCAGCCCGGGACCAGCTCGGCCGCCCGGACGGTGACCCTGACCAGCAGCGGAACCGGTGATCTCGACATCGGTCCGGTCACCCTTGCCGGCGACAACCCGGACCAGTTCACGATCTCCTCCAACAACTGCTCGAACCGGGTCATGGCTTCCGGTGACAGCTGCCAGATCCAGGTCGTCTTCAATCCGGTCGGAACCGGGGCGAGGAGCGCAAGCTTCACAGTGTTCACCGATGCCACCGGCGCCGACACGACAGTCGATCTCACCGGCAACGGCGCCTCGCCGCCGGTCGTGAACCGGAACAGCCGGGTGCTCACCGGCGGCAGCATTCCGCGACTGAGGCGGTCGAAGACCCAGGTGGTACCGCTGCGCTGCTTCACGACCAACATGGACTGGTGCCGCGGCCGGATAACCCTTCGGGCGCGGGGCCGGGCGCTCGGCCTCCGGCACAATCGCCTCGTCTCGATCGGCAGCCGGTCCTACTCGCTGAAGCGCGGCAACCGGACGGTCCGGGTCCGGCTCGGAAACCGGGCCCGGCGGCAGATCCAGCGTCGCAGTCGTCTTCAGGTCCGGGTGATCACCACCTCGCGTCAGGGCAACGGCAGCTTCCGCACCGCCAACGCCGGCCGGCGACTGCGCCGCTAGCTTCGGCGGCCGGTCCCGCCGCTGCCGCAAGTTCTCGGTTCGCGGGACCGAAACTCGAGCTTCGTTATCCGGTTATAAGGACGGTTGTCACCTTCGGGTCCGGCAACCGGGTTCCACATGGGAGGGAACCACAAACGCAGGGAGGCGCTGAGCCCGATCCGGGGGGGATCGGGCTCAAGCGTGTCCCCGCGGCATTCGCTCAGTCTCTGACTTCTCCGCCGAGCTCCGGGGTTTCCGGATCCCGCGCGTTCTCGAGTACGCCGAGCAGCTCGGTCACCCGGCAGACCAGCAGGCGTTCCTCGTCGACCTCGACCCAGTTGCCCGCCTGGGCCGGAAAGACGACGTGATCTCCGGGCCGGACTGGCATCCTGACCCCGGCCGCTTCCCACCAGTCGACTCCCTGACCGACCGCCAGCACGATTCCATGCTGCGGTGGTGGTTCCGAGGTGCCGGGAGGAACCACGAGCCCGGAGGTTCGCATCCGGTCCGGTTCGAGCTCCTTGATCACCACCCGGTCAAAGAGCGGCTTGAGATAGTGCTGCGCCATGTCGCAAGCCTACGCGGTGAGCGCGGAAGGGGCTGGTCCGCGAAAGGCTGGTTGCGACACCGGATCAAGCCGGACGAACCAGGCGTACCGGGTTAGCCTGAGCGGATCATGGATGACGACCCGACCCGTGGGGAGGGGGAGGACGAGGTGCCGCCGCGCCGACCCGACCCCGAAGACCTCGACTCGACCAGGATCTCGCTTCGGCCGGTGGCCGAGGATCACGTCGGCGACCTGCGGTGGATCCACCAGCGTCCCGGTGTGGTCCGCTGGTGGGATGAACCGGCGGACGAGTTCCCCTGGGACGAGCCGGATTCGACCAGGTTGACGATCTTCGTTGATGGTCAGATCGGCGGGATGATCCAGTACTGGGAAGAAGATGAACCGAAGTACCGGCACGCCGGAATTGACCTTTTCGTCGATCCGGCCCTCCACAACAAGGGGATCGGAACGAGCGCCGTACGAGAAGTCGCCCGCTATCTCTTCGAAGCACGAGGTCACCACCGGCTCGAGATCGACCCGGCGGTCGACAACACGGTGGCGATCCGGGTCTACGAGAAGGTCGGCTTCAGGCCGGTCGGGGTCACCCGCCGGTCCGAGCGTGACCCGGACGGCAGGGGCTGGCACGACAGTCTGTTGATGGACATGCTCTCGACCGAGTTCAACCCGGGCGAGGAAGACTGAAGTCCGGGTTCCCTAGCGCCGCACGATCCTGAAGGGACGGGCCGGCTGGTTCGACTTGTCGCTTCCCGCCCGGGCCTGAAGTACGACCCGGTAGTTCCCCGGCTTCAGCGCCTTGCGCCCGATCCGGCCCGAGAAGGCGACGGTGCGCTTCCCGGCAGCGAGGTTCTTGCGGACCAGCTTGCCCCGGCGGACGAAGCGGCTGCAGGCCTTCTTCCGCTTGTTCTTTGCGGTCGGCCTGACGCATTTCTTGCCGGCCTTGCGGCCTTTCAGTTTCTGCTCGATCCAGATCGTCACCGTCGCTTTGGTGTTCAGGTTGAACCGGATCCTCGTTCCGCGGGGCGTCCGCTTGCGGGCCGCCGACTTGGCGGTGGCCTTCCCTGATACCCGGAACTTCTTCGGCTTGAGCTTCACCGCGCTTA
>JAGQUQ010000097.1 GCA_020438425.1 Solirubrobacterales bacterium | reverse complement strand
TCGGATGCGGCCAAGCAGATCTCCTCGTTCACCAACGGTGACTCGGTGGTCGGCACCAGCTGGCAGTACCAGGTCAGCACCCTGCAGGGTGACGGCCAGCCGATCGACGCGGTCCTGCCCGAAGAGGGTTCGACCGGCTGGTCGGACACGTGGATGCTGAGCTCGGAAGCGAAGAATCCGAACTGCATGCTCGAGTGGATGAACTGGATCGCATCGCCCAAGGTGCAGGCCCAGGTCTCCGAGTGGTTCGGAGAGGCGCCGGCCAATCTCAAGGCATGCGAGATGACCGAAGACAAGACCCATTGCGAGACGTACCACGCGGGAGACAAGGCGTACTACGACAAGATCTCCTTCTGGACCACCCCGGTCGCCGATTGTGGCGATGACCGCGGTGACGTCTGCAAGGACTACAACGACTGGGTTCAGGCCTGGACGGAGGTGAAGGGCTGAGCCAGACCGCACAGGCGACCGTTCCCGGAGGAAGGTCGGTGGGCCGCAGGCTCGCCGACTTCTTCCAGGGTCGGCCGCGCCTGACCGTCGCGGCCCTCCTGGCCGCGCCGCTCGGGTGGCTGGTCATCGGCTACCTGGGGTCGCTGGCAGTGATGCTGGTGGCGTCGTTCTGGCATCTCGGCGAGCTGAGTGGCGAGGTCCAGCAGGGTTTCAGCCTGGACAACTACAAGACGCTCGTCGAGGAGCCGGTCTATCGCACGATCGCCGGCCGCACGATCCTCGTCGCCGCGCTGGTCACGATCACCGACGCGATCCTCGCCTTCCCGATCGCTTTCTTCATGGCCAAGGTGGTCAAACCGCGGACCCGGTCGATCCTGGTCGTGGCGGTTCTGCTGCCACTCTGGTCGAGCTATCTGGTCAAGGTCGGCGCCTGGCGGCTGATGCTTTCCGAAAACGGGGCTATCAACTGGGCGCTGGAGCCCTTCGGTCTGAGCGGCCCCGGCTACGGGACCACCGCCGTCTGGCTGGTCATGAGCTACATGTGGCTGCCCTACATGATCATTCCGATCTACGCCGGACTCGAAAGAATTCCGGACTCGATCCTCTCGGCCTCCGAGGATCTCGGGGCGAAACCGTTCCACACCTTCCGCAAGGTCGTGGTGCCGATGGTCTTCCCGGCGATCGTCGCCGGTTCGATCTTCACCTTCTCGCTGACCATGGGTGACTACATCACCCCGGCCAACGTTTCTTCCACCCAGTTCATCGGCAACGTCGTCTATGCGAACTTCGGCGACAACCTGCCCCTGGCGGCAGCCTTCACGACGGTGCCGATCCTCGTGATGGTCGTCTACCTCCTTGTCGCCCGGCGCTTCGGAGCGTTCGAGCACGTCTGAGCCATGACCTTCACCCCGCTGACAAAGAACCTGCTGAGGATCGCCGTGGCGATCACCCTCGCCTTCATCTACGTGCCGCTCTTCATCATCCTGCTCTACGCGGTGAACCCGAGCGACGTGCTCGGCTGGCCGCCCGAAGGAATCACCCTGAACTGGTTCTCGGAGGCCTTCCAGGACAAGGGTGCCCAGGAGGCACTGCTCAACTCGCTCAGGGTCGCCGCAATCGCCACCCTGATCGCTCTGGTCCTCGGCACCCTCGCCTCGCTGGCGGTGGCCCGGCACCGGTTTTTCGGGCGCGACACCGTTTCCTTCCTCGTCCTGATCCCGATCGCCCTGCCCGGCATCGTCACCGGCATCGCCCTCAACGCGACCTTCACCCAGGTGATGGGCGTGGACCTGACTCTCTGGACGGTCGTCCTCGCCCACGCCACCTTCTGCATCGTGCTCGTCTTCAACAACGCCGCCGCCCGGCTGCGCCGCATGTCGACTTCGCTCGAGGATGCTTCGGCCGATCTCGGGGCGACACCCTGGACCACCTTCCGCCGGGTCACCATCCCCAACATGCGCTCGGCCCTGGTCGCCGGCGGCCTGCTCGCCTTCGCGCTTTCCTTCGACGAGATCGTGGTCACCAACTTCACGATCGGGGCCGGCGAGAAGACCCTGCCGGTCTGGATCTTCGAGGTCCTGTTCCGGCCCAACCAGCCTGGCAAGGTCTATGCCGTCGCGGTGATCGCAATCATCCTCTCGATGATCCCGGTCTACATCGCGAACCGTCTGACCAAAGAGGAGTCGACGACCGCTTCCGGGGCCGGGGTTGCGGCCCCCGCGATCGCCGAGCCCTGAACCGTCGCCGGAGCGCCGGGTTCACTCTTTTCGGGGTTCACAGGATTTCAACTTCAGGACGCGATGCCCGTCCTATCTTGATGCCATGGAACGGATCGAAAAGAGGGCAGCGAAGGTCGCTTTCTCGGACAAAACCCCCAAAGCGGCAGCTGCGGTGGTGCTATCCGGATCTCTACTCGGTGGAGCCGACAACGTCCAGGCGGTCTCTTTGACCGCGGCAACCCTGGCCGTTGCCGAAATGGCACGAAGCCGCTTCGGCGTGAAAGGCTTGCGCTCGAGTGACACCCGCAGCTCCGAAAACAAGATCGGCGGCCGACTCGGTTCGGTCGCCAGCCGCACCCCCTGATCCTCTCTCCCCGAGGGGGTTCGGCACCCGTTTCACAAGGCTGGTCACCTTCCGACGGATGGAAGTGATCAGCCTTTTCCATTCGCTGGTCTACACCGGCCTCCTGATCTGCGCATTTCTGCTGGACGGACCCCAGCCGTACACCTTCATCCTTGGCCTGACCCACGGCCTGATCTGGATCGGCATGTCGATCACCTCGATCGTCGCCGTCCACTACCGGGTGATCAACCTGCGGCTGGCCCTGGCGATCGCCCTGCTCGGTTGTGTCGCCCCTTTCTTCGGGTCGATCGAGTTCCTGCGGCAAAGCCACCAGCGGCGCCTGGCCGCGGAGGGTGCGCTCGTCTCATGAGCGGCCATCGCCGGCTGATCGTCAAGAACGCAGTGCTCGACGGCGAAGTTGTTTCTCTGACCGCGCTGGACGGCTTGATCACCGCGATCGGCCCGGAGGCAGGATCCGCCTCCTCGCCCGGTGACGCGCCCGCGACCGAGACCTTCAACGCCGGCGGCGGCATCCTCTCCCCTTCCCTGGTCAACGGTCACACCCACGCGGCGATGACCCTGTTCCGCGGCCACGGCGACGACCTGCCGCTGATGCGCTGGCTCCAGGAAGCGATCTGGCCGGTCGAGGCGAAACTGGAACCGGAGGATGTCTACTGGGGTACCCGGCTCGCCTGCCTGGAGATGATCCGCAGCGGCACCACCGGCTTCTGGGACATGTACTGGCAGTCCGCATCGACCGCCCGGGCAGTCGAGGACGCCGGCCTTCGGGCGGTGATCGGCCCGCCTCTCTTCGACGCCCCGGACAAGACCTTCGAAGAGCGAAACAGCGAGCTCGAAGGCTGGCTGGACGAGCTGGCCGGCTTCGGTGGCCACATCTCCGGCGCGGTCGCTCCGCATGCGATCTACACGGTCGGCACCGCCAGCCTCGAGTACGCGGTCGGCCTGGCCGAAGAGCGCGGCCTGCCGATCCACATCCACCTCTCCGAGACCGAGGGCGAGGTGGACGACTGCGTCGCCACCCAC
Source organism: Solirubrobacterales bacterium (assembly GCA_020438425.1). Lineage (GTDB taxonomy): Bacteria > Actinomycetota > Thermoleophilia > Solirubrobacterales > 70-9 > 67-14. The sequence goes on along the minus strand of JAGQUQ010000097.1, from coordinate 3,475 downwards.
GGGATGCGCCCGGCCGCCTATCTCGACAGCCTCGACATGCTGACGCCGAAGACGACGCTCGCCCACGGGGTCTGGCTTGACCGCGAGGAGCTCGAGCTGATCGCCGACCGCGGCGCCACGGTCACCACCAACCCGGTCGCCAACATGAAGCTGGCGGTGGACGGAGTCTTCCCGTATCCCGACGCGGCCCGGGCCGGAGTGCCGGTTGCGCTCGGCACCGACGGAGCCGGCTCGAACAACTCGCTCGACCTGCTCACCGACCTCAAGGTCTTCGCCCTTGCCCAGCGCCATAACGCCGCCGACGCCGAAGCGATTCCGATGAGCGAAGCATGGGCGATTGCCACCGGTCAGAGGTCGGAGCTGATCCGGAGCCTCGGCCGCCCCGGCCTCCCGGCCAGCGACCCCCTGACGGTCGGAGCCCCGGCGGACTTCACCGTCCTCGACCCGAAAGCACCCGAGCTCTCGGTCGGAGACCTGACTTCAGCCCTGGTCTACGCCGCCAGTGGAACGGTCGTAAAGGACACCGTCGTGGACGGCAAAGTCCTGATGAGAAACCGCCAGGTCGAAGGCCACGAGGAAATCCTCACCCGCGCCCGCGAACGAGCCGCCCGACTTTTCAGCTAGGAAGGGCTTCGAGATGCAGAAAGTTGCTCGTATGGTGCAACAAAGTGCTTCTCGAACCCGGGGCGGGGCGCCGCCCGGGCTAGAGGTAGCCCATGGGGTCCTGCGCGGCCCCGTTGATCCTTACCTCGAAGTGGAGGTGGGGACCGGTGCTGGCTCCGGTGTTGCCGGAGTAGCCGATTACGTTGCCCTGGCTGACCGACTGGCCGGATGTGACGGCGAAGCTGGACTGGTGGGCGTAGCAGGTGGAGAGACCGCTGCCGTGGTCAATGCAGGTGTAGTTGCCGTAGCCGCCGTTGTAGGAGGCCATGATCACGGTGCCGCTGGCGGCGGCGCGGATCGGCGTGCCTTCGGGGACCGAGATGTCGATTCCTTCGTGATAGGTCGAACCGACTCCGCCGGGTGAGCTACGGGCTCCGAAACCGGAGGTCAGGGTGCCGCTGACCGGCCAGATCAGGCCGGCGGCGGAGGGGGAAGTCATCGGGCCGGCGGGCAGGACGCTGATCCCCGAGGCGGCGGCGATCTGTTCGGAAATCTTCTGCTGGAGGTCGGCCTCGATTTCTTCGAGGTGATCGACCTTGCTGTCGATGATGTCGACCTTGGACTGGCGGTCGGCCCGGACCGCAGCCAGTTCCGCCTGCTGGTCCTGGACCGCCTGCCTGGCGGTCGCGAGGTTCTGCTCTTCGGCGGCGATCTCGTCGCGGGCCGACTCGATCGTGTCCTTGGCCTTCTTCAGGCGGATCACGATCGCTTCCTGCTGGTCACGCAGGTCGCGGACCCGGGTGACAATCGACTCGTTGCGGTTCTGGATCTGCTCGATGTAGCTACTGCTCTCGATCAGGTCGCCGTAACTCTTGGTGGTCAGGATCAGGTCCGACATGTCGGTATCGCCGGCCTTGTAGATCGCGACCAGTCGTTCCTTGAGCACGCCGAGTGAACGCTTGAGCCTGGCCCCGAGAATCTTCAGCTGCTTGTAGGCCTTGTCGACCTCGGCCTGGGCCTGGTCGAGTTCGGCCTGTTTGGCGGCAAGGCGAAGTTCGGCGTCGCGCTCCTCGGCGCGGAGAGCGGAAACCTGGGACTCGTAGTCGTCGATCCTTGCGCTGAGTCCGGCGATCTCGTCGGTCAGCACACCCTTCTTCTGGTTCTGCTCGTCGATCTTGCCCTGGGTCTCGTTCAGCTTGTCCTCGGTCGAAGCGGACGCGGGGCGCTCGCCTGCGAACAGGACCAGGAGGACCGCCAGGGCCGCGAAAGCCAGCAGCAATGCGGCACGGACCTGATTGCGACGGACCCTTGAGGGACCGGAATTGAGGGGATTGAGCGAGTGCACTCCGGGGAACTGTAAAGACATGCACACAAAACGCCGCCTCGTCCGGGGCCCTGCAAGCCGTTTTGCCGCGGGTCTCGCCCATAGGATCGTCTGGTGACTGCGGAAAGCGTTACCGCCTCCCCCGTCAGGTTCGACTCCGTGACCAAGCGCTACCCCGGCGCCGACTCGGTTGCGGTCGAGGAACTGAGCTTCGAGGTCCCGGCCGGTGAGATCTGCGTGCTGGTCGGACCTTCCGGATGTGGCAAGACCACGGCGCTAAGGATGGTCAACCGCACGGTCGAGATGAGTTCCGGCGACATCCTGATCGGCGGCCAATCCGTGAGAGAAGGCGATCCGGCCCGGCTCCGGCGGGAGATCGGTTACGTGATCCAGCAGATCGGGCTGTTCCCTCATCGCACGATCTCCCAGAACATCGGCACAGTGCCGACCCTGCTCGGCTGGGAGAAGGACCGGATCGCGGCCCGCTCGGCCGAACTCCTTGAACTGATCGGGCTCGATGCGGAGTACGGCGACCGCTACCCGAGCCAGCTTTCCGGCGGGCAGCAGCAGCGGGTCGGCGTCGCCCGCGCCCTGGCCGTGGACCCGCCGGTGATGCTGATGGACGAGCCTTTCGGCGCGATCGACCCGATCAACCGGGGCCGGCTCCAGAACGAGTTCCTGCGCCTCCAGTCGGAACTCAGGAAGACGGTCCTCTTCGTGACCCACGACGTCGACGAGGCGATCAAGATGGGTGACCGGGTCGCGGTCCTGAAGAAGGGCGGTCAGCTTGCCCAGTTCGCGACGCCGACCGAGCTCTTGATGGAACCCGCCGATGACTTCGTCGAGGACTTCGTCGGGGCTGACCGTGCCCTGAAGCGGCTCGCGCTGATGCGGGTCCGGGATGTGGACCTGTGGACCGCGCCGCTGGCCCAGGCCGGTGACCCGGCCGAGCCGGTCAGGATGGCAGTGGCCGCGGCCGAGGTGCCTCATGCGCTGCTGGTCGACGGCGAGAACCGCCCGATCGGCTGGCTTTCGGAGCGGGACCTGGCCGGCGAGCGGGTCCCGGAAACCCCGGACTCGGCGGTCGATCCCCTGATCGACGCCGACAGCGTCCTGCGGGACGGCCTCGCGTCCCTGCTCCAGAGCGGCTCTCTGTATGCCGCGGTGGTCGATCCCCGGGGCCGGCTGACCGGGGTGCTTTCGGTCGAGATCGTCTCCGACTTCCTTTCCTCCGCCGAGGCGTCCGAGTCGGAGCTGACCGCGGCGGAGCGGCCCCATGATTGACGGGCTCGCCCAGGCCACGGCCCGGCTGGCGGCGGTCGATGAGAGCTTCTTCACCGACCGCTCCGAGGGGGGCTGCATCCAGGACAACAAGCTCTTCTGCCCTGGCTGGGTGGCCGACAATTACGACCGTTACGTCGATCCGACCCTGCAGCATCTGGTCCTGGTCGGGTCCGCCGTCGCGGCCGGCTTCCTGATCGCCTTTGCGCTGGCGATCTTCGCCCATCGCCACCGCTTCCTCCAGACCCCCTTCCTGGCCGGCACCGG
>JAGQUQ010000096.1 GCA_020438425.1 Solirubrobacterales bacterium | reverse complement strand
GTTTCAGACATCGCGATCGAGACCGGTGGCATCCGCCTCGTCACGCAGAGGGCCGCCAGTCGTTCGGATCGCCGCGAGCCTTTCGCCCGCGAAGCCGCCCTCGCCCGGCGTCTGGCCGCGGCCAAGGGCATGGAGATCGGCTCGGCCGGCGTCCAGCTCCTCGGTGGCCACGGATACGTGAAGGAGCATCCGGTTGAACGCTGGTACCGCGATCTGCGGGCGGCGGGCGTGATGGAGGGCGCCCTGCTGGCCTAGGCGACCTGCCTTGCCTCTGAAAGGAAACCATGATCTATCTGGAAACACCCAAGAAGTTCCGGCCCCTGGTCACCCAGGCGAACCATGTCGCCCGCGAGGTCTTCCGGCCGATATCCCGCAAGTACGACGAAGCCGAACACGAGTACCCGAAAGAGCTCGATCTTCTCGCTTCGCTGATCGACGGCATGAACGAGGGCTCGGGAATGGGCGCTGGCGCGGCCGGAGTGAGCAGTGGCGAAGAAGAGACATCCGATGGCAACCGCAACGGCTCCAACCTCTCCACGGTGCTGAGCATCATCGAGCTCTGCTGGGGCGACGTCGGCCTGTTGCTCTCGATGCCGGGCCAGGGCCTGGGCAACTCGGCGATCGCATCGGTCGCAACCGGGGAGCAACTCGAACATTACGGCGGCAAGTGGGCGGCGATGGCGATCACCGAACCGGAGGCCGGCTCGGATTCCGCCTCGATCCGCACCACCGCGGAACTGGACGGGGACGAGTACGTCCTCAACGGCGAGAAGATCTTCGTGACCTCGGGCGACCGGGCTGACCTGATCGTGGTCTGGGCCAGCCTCGACCGATCGGCCGGGCGGGCGGCGATCAAGTCATTCATCGTCGAACGCGACAACCCCGGGCTCAAGCTGGACCGGCTGGAGCACAAGCTCGGGATCCGTGCCTCGGATACCGCCAACTTCACCCTGCAGGATTGCCGGGTGCCGAAGGAAGCCCTGCTCGGTTCACCCGAGGTGGATGTCAAGAAGGGCTTCGCCGGCGTCATGAAGACCTTCGACAACACGCGCCCCCTGGTCGCCGGCATGGCGCTGGGAGTTACCCGGGCCGCACTCGAGGAGACGAAGCGCCAGCTCGAGTCAGCCGGAGTCGAGATCGATTACGACTCGCCCGCGATGCGCCAGCCGGCTGCCGCTGCCCGGTATCTGGAGATGGAGGCCGATTACGAGGCTGCCCTCATGCTGACCCTTCAGGCCGCCTGGATGGCCGACAACCGGAAACCGAACTCGCTTGAAGCCTCGATGGCCAAGGCGAAGGCCGGTCGTACCGGGGTCGACGTCACGCTCGGTTGCGTGGAGCTCTGCGGCAGCATCGGCCTCGGTGAATCCAGCTTGTTGGAGAAGTGGTCGCGGGACGCCAAGATCCTCGACATCTTCGAAGGAACCCAGCAGATCCAGTTGCTGATCATCGCCCGGCAGCTGCTAGGCAAGACCTCGGCCGAGTTGAAGTAGCGAACTGGTCAGCTCGTCCGCGGCGGGCGGGCCCGCCTGGACCTGATCGACTCGAAGGCGGAGGCCTGGGTCAGCAACTGGTTGTCGTCGTAGGCGCGACCAGCGAAGGTCAGCCCGACCGGCATGCCGATGTCCTCCATCACTCCCATCGGCACGGTCACCGTCGGAATGCCGAGATGCCGGGGCACCAGGTTGCCGTTGGCGACCCAGACTCCGTTGGCCCAGGCCCGGTCGGCCGAGGCCGGATTCATGTCTGCGTCAGCCGGTCCGACATCGGCAACCGCGGGAAAGACCACGGCGTCCAGCCCCAGGTCATCCATCCATTCCTCGAGGTCGATCCGGCGGGTTTTCTCCAGGCCGCGCAGACCGTCTTCAAGTTCCGGCAGCTGATCCCAGCTGGTCAGGCCGGCCTTTGCCATTTCGACGTACTCCTCCATGCCGAAGGCCAGGTCACCTTCCCGGCTGGGCAGGGTTCCGGGCTCCGGGGGAAAGATCAGTTCGCCATCAACGTCGGCCAGCCGGTTCAGGGCCGGGTCGTCATTGGCCCTGAGGAAATCGTCGTAGGCCCAGGCCGAAAGCCCCCGGAGTTCTTCATCGAGGAAGGCCGGGCTGACGAAGCCACGGCTGAAGACGCTCGGAAAACCGGCCCGGTCGCCTTCGTAATTGGAAACGACCGGAAAATCCACCTCTACCACTTCCGCCCCGGCCGATTCGAGGTCCCGGCGGGCCGCTTCCCAGAGATCGATTACCGACCGTCGGGTCTCGATCCGCTCTCCGGTCGGACCCCACACATCGGTCTTCTCCCCCGTCCCCGCGGCGGGATCGGCGTTGATGTACATCCGGGGGACGCCGAACCGCTTGCCGGCCAGCCCGTCCGGTCCGGCGGCCAGGCCGGGGTAGGCATTCGGACGGACCTCCGAGGCGGCCGGGATGTCAATCCAGTTCTGCATTCGCCAGAGGTCGCCTCTCGTCTCCGGATCATCGGCGACGATCACTTCGAGCACCTCGAGCAGGTCGGCCATGCTCCGGGCATATGGCACGACCACATCCATGGTCGGCGTCAACGGCCAGTTGCCCCGGACCGAAATCACGCCGCGGGATGGCGTGTAGGCACAGAGGCCGTTGTTCGAGGCCGGGCCCCTGCCGCTCGACCAGGTCTCCTCGGCCAGACCAAAGGCGGCGAAACTGGCCGCGGTCGAGGTGCCAGCCCCGTTCGAGGAACCGGAAGCGAAGGGAGCCGTGAGGAAGTCTGCGTTATAGGGGCTCTCGGCGCGCCCGTAGAGACCGCGCTGCATGCCCCCGTTGGCCATCGGCGGCATGTTCGTCTTGCCGAGGCAGATCGCGCCACCCTCCCGCAACCGCCGGACCGTGAAGGCATCCCTGCGGGCTTCCAGGTTGGCGAAGGCCGGGCTGCCCGAGGCCGCGGTCATGCCCCTGACCAGATAGCTGTCCTTTGCCGTGTAGGGAATCCCGTCGAGTGGCCCGAGGGTCTGCCCCGACGACCGCCGGACATCCGAGGCGACCGCTTCCGCGACCGCGTCCGGGTTCCTCACCACGACCGAGTTGAGTGCAGTCGGGGTGCCGGGGCCATCGAACTCGTCGATCCGCGCCAGATAAGACTCCACGATCTCCACCGCGGTCAGATCCCCGGATTGAAGGCCTTCGCGAAGGGCGGCGATCGGGGTCTCGATCAGGTCGATCATCCCCCGATTATCGCGAGCCAGGCCGACGCTGTCTGCTTAGGTCCGTGACCGCCCGGGCCACCGTATTGACTGACGAGTCAATCAGGAACGCATCAAAGGCCCGATAGTGGGACAATTCCGGACCGAACTTCCGTCAATACGCCTTCCAAACTGGAGAACACCGTGGGTCACTACAAGAGCAACGTCCGGGACATCGAGTTCAACCTTTTCGAGATGTTCGAAACCGACGAGATCCTCAAGACCGGTGCATTCGGCGATCTCGACTCGGACACGGTCAAGATCATGCTGGAGGAAGCTTCGAAGCTGGCCGAAGGACCCGTTGCGGCCGCATTCGAATCAAGCGACCGCACTCCGCCCACCTTTGATCCCGAGTCTCACGACGTCAGCCTGCCGGCCGAGTTCAAGGATTCGGTGAATGCCTGGACCGAGGCGGACTGGGAGAAGATCGGCCTCAGCGAGGACGTCGGCGGAATCCCCGCTCCCTCCACCGTTTCCTGGGCGATCAACGAGTTCATGTGTGGTGCCCTGCCGGCCGGTTTCTTCTACCTGGCCGGCCCCGCCTTTGCCAGCCTGCTCTACAAGAACGGCAACGAGGAGCAGAAGCACTGGGCCCAGATGGCGGTCGAAAAGAACTGGGGCGCGACCATGGTCCTGACCGAACCGGAAGCCGGTTCCGACGTCGGTGCCGGCCGGACCAAGGCGATCGACCAGGGCGACGGCACCTGGCACATCGAAGGCGAGAAGCGCTTCATCACCTCCGGTGATTCGGACGACCTCTTCGAGAACATCTTCCACTACACCCTGGCCCGCCCCGAAGGCGCCGGTCCGGGCACCAAGGGCCTCAGCCTCTTCGTGGTGCCGAAGTGGCACTTCGATACGGAGACCGGTGAACTTGGCGCCCGCAACGGTGTCAACGTGACCTCGATCGAGCACAAGATGGGCATCAAGGCCTCCGCCACCTGCGACATGGCCTTCGGCGACGGTGACAACCCGGCAGTCGGCTACCTGGTCGGTGATGTCCATCAGGGCATCCGCCAGATGTTCGACGTGATCGAGTTCGCCCGGATGATGGTCGGAACCAAGGCCATCGCCACCCTCTCGACCGGCTACCTCAACGCGCTCGAGTACGCGAAGGAGCGTGTCCAGGGTGCCGACCTGACCGAGATCATGAACAAGACCGCTCCCAGGGTCACCGTCATCAACCACCCGGACGTGCGCCGGTCGCTGATGACCCAGAAGACCTACGCCGAAGGGCTCAGGGCGCTCTACATCTTCACCGCCCTCCACCATGACAAGGTCGCGGCCGAAGTGTCCCAGGGCGTCGATGCCGAATTCGCGGCGAAGATCAACGATTTCCTTCTGCCGATTGTCAAGGGCGTCGGCTCGGAACGTGCCTACGAGATCCTGACCGAGTCGCTCCAGACATACGGCGGCTCCGGTTTCCTCCAGGACTACCCGATCGAGCAGTACATCCGCGACGCCAAGATCGACAGCCTCTATGAGGGAACCACTGCGATTCAGGCCCAGGACTTCTTCTTCCGCAAGATCGTTCGCGACGAAGCGAAGTCGCTCAACCACCTGCTCGAGAAGATGGATGCCACCGCCGCCGGTTCAGGTGGCGGACTCGACCTCGAGCGTGAGCGTCTGACCACCGCGATCGCCAGCATGCGCGAGATCGTCAACTCGATGATGGGCTACCTGATGGGCTCGCAGGAGGATCCGAAGAGCATCTACAAGGTCGGTCTGGGTTCGGTTCAGTTCCTCAAGGCCTTCGGTGACCTGCTGATCGCCTGGCTGCTGATCAGCCAGGCCGAAGTCGCCGCGGCCGCGCTCGAGAACGGAGCTTCCGACCGCGACAAGCCGTTCTACGACGGCAAGGTCACCGGCGCGAAGTTCTTCGCCCGCAACATGCTTCCGAACCTCGAAGCGACGAAGCTCGCGATCGAGCAGATCGACAACGACGTGATGCTGCTTTCGGAGAACGCCTTCTAGCACCCGTCGCCAACCGGTCCCCGGGACCGGAAAGGCAACCTGTGGTCGTTTTAACCTCGTATACCGGGGTTGAAGCGACCACAGTCCTTTAACCGGCTTGTTCAGGCAAGCCAGAGAATCAGAGAGACCGCGAGTCCGACCGTGGTGATCAGGATCGAGGCCCGGGCCATGAACTTCTCCCAGATGCCCGTGTAACGGACGCTTTCGAAGAAGAGCAGGCCGACGATGTGGGCGACGTTGATCAGGAAGGCGGCCATCGCGATCATCAGGATCACCGCCGCGCTTCCAGAAAGCTCGCCGCTGTCGTCGGTGCCGGCGGCGACGGCGATCATGCCGAGGGCAATCGTGCCGATGAATCCGATCAGGATTCCGGCGACGTCACGCCCGCGAAGCGGCGGGAAGTTCCGCGTCTCCCGGATCACTTCCTCGCTGGTCCGTTCGTGGGCCGGCGAATGCTCGGACTCGACCACGGCGGAGGCTCCCCTCGCGTCCGGGTGCGTCACCTTGAGCAGGGTCACCGGTTCGTGGAACTCGTCCTTGAGCCGGGTCCAGATTCCCTTCTCGCCCGGGTCGGCTTCATCGTCGACGTGAACAACGACTACGATCTCATCCGGCCGGTACTCGGCGATTCCGTCGCCGATCGCAACCAGCAGGTCACCGTCGCCGACCTCGCCGCGCGCGCGGAACCCCGCGTCGCTTAGCTCCTTCACCGCGGCAACCATTCGATCGTCCGCTTCGGGAAGGACCGGATCGACGTTGCCGAGTTCCTGGTCGATCCGCGAGTGCGACATCGCCGGCGAGATGACCAGTACATCCGAACCCGCGGCATCCGCCCCGAGGTGCTTTTCCAGTTCCCGTGCCACGTCACCGCCGTCAAAGATCTCGTCCGCGACCAGAAGGACGCGGTGAACGGGGTTGCGGTCGCTCCGCTCGCTCGGGGTGCCTGTTGTTTCTGTTCGAGCTTCCATGCAAACCGGGTACCCGTTGCCCAGGTTGCCAATCCGCTGCTTCCGGGTTCGGCAGTCAGCGACGAAGGGCGCGAAGCAGTTGCTGCTTGTTCATCGAGGAGCGGCCCTTCAATCCCCGCTCGCTCGCCATCTCGTAAAGCTCATCCCTGGAGAGACCGGCCAGGTCACTCGGTTTGCGTCGCTTGCTTCGGGACTCGGCCAGGGTCTTCTTCAGGGCGGCCATCAGGTCCGGCGCGGCGGTCGGCTTCTCCTCTTCGACGGCGGCAGCGACCTTGATCTTCGTCCCCTTGCGCTTCTTCTCGATCACCTTCATCAGCCGGGCCCGGTGTTGATCCTTGAAGGAGGCGGGATTCCAATCGGTCGAGCGTTCCTCGATGATCGAGATCGCGTCCTTCAGCTCTTCAGCATCCGGCACCTCTTCTGGCCCCGGAATCTCCTCGGCCGATCGAATCTCGGCCGGAAAATGCATGGTCGAGAGGGCGAGGCCATCGCCGTAGACCCGGATCGCCGCCAGGTACTCCCGGTTTCGCATCACGAACCTGCCGAGTGCGAGCAGGTCGCTTTCTCCCATCGCCTCGACCAGGAGCCGGAAGGCACGAAGGGTTCCGACCGACTTGTCACCGGGGATCAGGTAGTAGGGATGGTCGAAGCGGATCGGATCGACCTGGGTCCGCGGGGTGAAGCTCTCGATCTCGATTGTCTGGGTCCTTTCGGGCGCCAGCTGATCGAGTTCCTCGTCGGTGACCGGGATCAACCGGCCGTCAAGCTCGTAAGCCTTGCCGATCTCGGACGGATCGACCGGTTTGTCCTCCGCCTCGCAATAGCGCACGTGCTTGACGGGAGAACCGTCCTTTTCGTGGATCTCACGGAAGGTGATCTTCT
>JAGQUQ010000095.1 GCA_020438425.1 Solirubrobacterales bacterium | reverse complement strand
TCTCGGCCGGTCCTGGGTGATCCTGGTGCCTGCCGCTGTCTTCATCGGCTGGTGGCTCGGCTGGGGCCACCTGGCCGAGAGCGGCATGAGCGTTCACAACGCGGTCCGGGCACCCGTCTACGTGCTCGCTGCCCTGGCCTACGCGGTGGCCTCGCTGACCGGGCTCTTCCCCCTGCATGAACTGAACGAGTCGTACCTCTGGGCAATCCCGGGGCTCGGTATCGCCCTGCTGCTGCTCTACGTGGTCCACCGGCGGCGGAAGGTGCCACCCGAACTGCTGGTCGCCCTGGCGATAGCCCTCACCTTCTGGCTGCTCTCGGGCCTCAACCTGATCCCCGGGCGCGGCTTCCACACCAGCCGTTACCAGTTCCCGGGAGTGATCTTCGTGCTGATGATCCTCGGCGGGGCGTTCGCCGGTCTCAGACCGAATCGGCAGGTCCTCCGCTGGCTGGTGCTGCTGACCGCCGCCTCGCTCCTGGTCAACATCGCCGTCCTGATCTATTCCTTCAAGCACAGCTACAGCGATTACGCAGAGCGAAACCAGATCAGTTACGCCGCCTTCGACCTGCCCGGCGGGAACCTCAACCTGGATTCGGCGGTCGGCATCAGCAACGATGACCGGGCCCTGGTGTACGCGCGGGATTACGAGGCCGCAACCGACAAGTACGGGTCGCCTGCGCTGGACGAGAACGAGATCGAAAGTGCCTCGGCCGGGAACCGGGAACGGCTCGACCAGTTGCTGGTCGGGACCCTCGGAATCAAACTCGTCCCGGCCCGGACCGTGACTCCCGTGAAGTCCGGTTGCCGCGTGCTGACCGCCGACGCGACCGCCTCGGAGACCACCGAGGTCGAAGGCCGGCTTCTGTGGATCCGCAGCGACCAGCCCGCTTTCATCCAGCTGGGCAGGTTCGGTCCGGGTGCTTCCGCGACCGCATGGTTCACCGGTGCCGGCAAGCCGACCGGGTACCTGATCCCGCCTGACCTCTCGGACCAGCCCTGGCGGATCGGCTTCGCGGGGGCCGGAAAAGTCACCGTCTGCCCGGCCCGGCCGGCGAAGTAACCTCTCCCGGAATGGAAGCGCATCGAAGCGGAGTCTCTGCTGCCGTGCGAAGGAGGCCCTGGTTCTGGCTCCTCGTGGCGCTCTTTTGCCTGTCGGCGCTGCTCCTGGCCTACCTGAGGGCCCGGGTCGGCTTCTTCCTCGACGACTGGTACCTGATCATCTTCCGTGACGGTCCCTCCGACTGGCTGCTGCCCCACAACGAGCACATCATCATCCTCCCGGCGGCGCTCTACGAACTCTCGCTGACGCTGTTCGGCATGAGCCCGCTGCCGCTTCACCTGGTCGCGCTCGCGCTCTTCCTGGTCAGTGTGGCACTGCTCTTCCAGTGGTTGAAGCCGCTGGTCGGGGAGCCCGTCTCGGTTCTCGGCTGCGCGATCGTCCTATTCCTCGGGGCAGGCGCGGGCGATCTGATCTTTGCCTTCCAGACCGGTTTCTTCGGCTCCGTGGTCGGGGGTCTCGGCGCTCTGCTCCTGCTTCGACGCAACAACCGGCGTGATGACTGGCTGGCCTGCCTTGCGCTCGTTTTCTCGACCCTCTGTTCGACCCTGATGGCGCCATTCTTCGCCGCTGTCGCGGTCGCCCTCCTCTACCGGGACGACGACCGGCCACAGTTCCGGAACCTGCTGCGGAAGTCCTGGATCTTCCTGATCCCGGTCGCGGTCTATCTGGCCTGGTGGGCCGGCTGGAACCAGGATGGTTCCCAGCAGATCAGTCTCGAGAACATCCTCAAGGCCCCGGCCTATGTCTTCGCCGCGCTCGGTTTCGCCGGTGCTTCGCTGACCGGGGCCTTCGCCCTGCGGGAGTGGATCGAAAACTACCTCTGGGTCATTCCCGGGATCGCGATGGCGCTCGGCTTCGTCTGGATCCTGCGACGACGGGGGAAGGTCCCGCCCGAGTTCCTGATCGGCCTTGCCGCGGCGCTCGGATTCTGGCTGCTCTGCGCGGTCAACTACACCGAGGCACGGGACTTCTACACCAGCCGTTACCAGTACCCGAGCGTCATCTTCCTGCTGATGATGCTGGCTGGTGCCTGCAAGGGACTTCGGCCGGATTCACGCCAGCTCAAGTGGCTCGGGGGAGCGACCGCGGTGGCGGTGGCGATCAACATCGCCGGTCTCTTCTATGCCTACAGCAACGTCTACCGGCCCTATGCCGAACAGAACCTGGTCAACCTCGCCGCGGTCGATCTGACCCGGGACACGGTCGACCCGGATTTCCGGGTCGGAATCGGAACCTCGGGCGGAACCCAGGTCAAGGCCCGGGTCTACGAGGAAGCGGTCGGCCGCTACGGCAGGCCGGACCTCTCGGACGACACACTCTCCGGTTTTTCCGCCGATGAGCGGAACCGGCTCGACCAATTGCTGGTCCTCGCCCTTCCGGTCGAGCTCGTGCCTGAAGACGAGGTCCGCCCGAACCGCGACGAGTGTCAGACCGTGGCCGCCGATCCCGAGGGCCGGGAAAGCCCGGTTGCGGTTGGATCGAACCTGCTCTGGATCCGCTCGGAGGAGGACGTCCAGATCGATCTCGGAAGGTTCGGGGACGAAACCGACGCGGTGGCCTGGAGCGCCAGGGCCGGAAAGCCCACCGGCTACGAGATCCCCGCCGACCGTTCCGCCGTCCCGTGGCGGATCAGCTTCAAGGGGAGCGGGAAAGTAACGGTGTGTACAGCGCGACCGGCTCGACCCGCATCCTGAAGAAGTCGTAGCGAAGCTCGCCGGAGGTCCCGAGCAGTTCGATCGTCTTCAGCTGGGGCACCTGCGAGAAGCGCCCCTTCGCCTCGGTGACGTGGGCTCCGGCCCGCACCATCAGACCATCGGATGCCGTTCCGGGGACCAGCCGGTAGGAACCGGCCCCGAACTTCACCCGGCGTTCCTTGGGACGGAACAGGAACGACCGGAGTCTCTCCAGCCCGTCCACGTCAGCGCCCTGGATGCGAGCGATGATCACCTCGTTTCGACCCGGCCGGGGAACGGCGACTCTCTCGCCGAAACCCGACTCGACGACGCCAGCCGGAATCGGCGGGCCACATCGACCCGGAATTCGGGCCAGCACCTGCCAGTTCCTTGATGCTCCGACCGGAAGGAAGTTGCAGAGCGTCGCCACCGACTGTTCGGGCGGATCCCAGGGCTGGAGCCTGATGTCGATGCTGCGAGTCGGATAGTTCGGGTTGGGACCGATGTGGCGGAGGATCCGGTCGGGGCCGGATGGCGAGACGATCGCTTCAGTGTTGAGCCGGTCCAGCTCACTGGTGTAGGCGCTGTAGTTCTGGAAGACCGGAACCGGTGACCAGTTCAGGTCGTAGGCCCAGGCCGCCATCGTTTCCCACGGGGCGACGCTGACGGTTTGGTCCTCGAGCTCGGCCTTCAGGTCCGGCCTGAGACCGTAGAAATCCTCGAGTTGCTCCCTGCTCCGGTCAATCAGCCGCTCCTGCCGGCCGGGATCCAGGGCAGTACGGGCGTCGCTGACGAAGCTGCGCAGGTTCTCGATCGGGTTTAGACCCGGGGCCGGCTTCTCACTGGCCCAGTAGAGCGAGGCGACGATCGCAAAGATCGTCATCCCGACAAGGGAAACCGGCAGCAGCCCGCGGCGGGGAGGAATCGCCACCCAGAGCAGCGAGACGAGAGCGAAGAAGGCCGCCATGTGGAACCCGTCGATCCTGATCACGGCCTGCTTGTAGAAGGCAAAGGTGACGACCAGTGCGATCGCGCCGGCGGCGAGGTCGGCCCGCCGGTCCTTGTACCTGCCTTCCAGGGTCCAGACCACGGTTGCGATGGCGGTGACCACCACGAAGACGAGGTTGATGACCGGCGACTGGTCGTAAAGACTCATCGCGTCGCTGTAGCCGGTGACGATCGGAATCGAGTTGGAAACGAAGTCCGGCAGGTTTCCGATCGACTGTCCGGTCAGCAGCCAGCAACCGATCGAAGACGCAACCATGCTGGCGAAGAACGCGGCCAGCTGGGCCGGCCTGGCACGCGCCCCGATCAGCCCGATCAGCAGAACCACGACCACCACCGGGCCGGCCGAGAGCTTGGCCAGCATTTCCGCTCCGGCGAGGATGCCCCCGGCAATCGCGTAGATCATGAGCGTCCGGTCGTTTGGCCGCCGCTCGATGATCAGGATCGAGGCGAACATGACGAGGGCGACCGTGGTTTCCGTCTGCTCGACCAGCAGAAGAATCAGGAGCGAGATCAGGGCGGCCGGAACCCAGCCAACCCGTCGCCGAAGCACCGCAACCAGGGCGATGCAGAATGCGGTGAAGATAACCGCGTCGTAGAGGTAGGGGATCAGGCTGAGCGAACCGGGAAAGAAGAGCCACGGCTCGCGCAGGATGCCGAGCGGTCCATAAGTGAAGACGATCTCGGTGCCGAACTGCTTCCCGTCGTGGGCCGCCATGTACAGCCCCGCCCACCAGCTTTCGTCAAGACCGGGAATCGGGGTCTGGAAAGCGACCTGCCATCCCAGCAGGGCGACGATCGGCCCGATCAGCCAACTGCTCGGATTCCATTCCTCAGCCCGGCTGAGCCAGGCCCGGAATGTCGATCCGGTGCCGGTCAACCAGACCCTTCGGCCTTGCGGTAGTCGCCCCGGCTCAGGTGGTACTCGAGCCAGATGTAGAGCACGATGAACAGGTAGCGGCTGCCCATTTCCCGCATCGCCAGCTTCGCTTCGCCGCTGGTCCGGTTGGTCCAGGATGTGGGGACCACCTTGAAGCTGTGGCCGCGGGTCACCGCCTTGAGCGGCATCTCCACGGTCAGGTTGAAGTGCTTCGAGAGCAGCGGCCCGGTGGTCTCGATCACTTCGCGCCGGTAAGCCTTGAAGGCGTTGGTGGTGTCGTTGTACCCGAGCCGGAAGAGCACGTTGACGAAGGCGTTGGCCATCCGGTTGACGATCAGCTTGACGCGGGGGTAGTTGGTGACCACTGCCCCCGGCATGAAGCGCGAACCGAAGGCGCAGTCCCAGCCCTCGCTGAGGATGTGGTGGTACATGACCAGATCCTCCGGGTCGTCGGAGCAGTCGGCCATCATGATCGCCACGCCGTCACCCTCGAACTGCTCGAGACCGGCCCGCACCGCCAGACCGAACCCGCCCGAGTAAGGCGAGGGACGACAGCGGATGTTCGGGTTGCTTTCCCCGGCCGCTTCGACCAGCTTCCGGGTCGCGTCCTTGCTGCCGTCGTCGATGACGAGGATCTCGTACCCGATCGACTCGCGCTCCAGCACCGCGACGGCTCCGTTCACCGTGGCCATGATCGAGCCTTCTTCGTCCCGGGCCGGAATCACCACCGAGAGTTTCATCCGAGCACTTTCCCGACCCGGTCCCGGTCCGACTTCAGCCAGTTGTGAATGTCGGAAAGCACGCATTCGGCGTCCCGCTTCGGGCGCCAGCTGGTGTGGGCGAAGAGCCTCGAACAATCGGTGATGTAGAGCGGGACGTCGCCATCACGGTCCTCGGGGACCGACCCGATCTCGAGATCGTGGCCGGTCAGGCGGGCGCAGATCACGCTGGCTTCCTGAAGGGAGAGGCTGACCTCGCGACCGCCGCCGACGTTGAAGGTCCGGCCAGCCCACTCCGCCGGGTCCGAGATCTGCTCCTCGATCAGGTCGACCAGATCATCGACGTGGAGCAGATCGCGGACCTGCTTTCCGGTGCCGCCGTAACCGATGTAGGAGAGCGGCTTCTCGTACTCGTGGGCGAGCATCCAGTGGGTAAAGACGCCCTGGTCGACCTTGCCCATCTGCCAGGGGCCGGCGACCACTCCGCAGCGGTTGATCACGGTCGGCACCCCGAACTGGGCACTGAACTCGGCGCAGAGGAACTCGGCCGAGAGCTTGGTCGTGCCGTAGAAGGTCCGGGCTCCTTCGAGCGGCATGTCCTCCGACACCCCGGCACTGGTCCAGCCCGGCGCCGGCTGTTCTTCGGCCAGTTCGAAGCGGGTCTCACCCTCGACCAGGGCTGCCTGGCGCAGGCCGCTCATCGGGTAGATCCGGCTGGTCGAAAGGAAGATGAACTGGCAGCCACTCCGGCGGGCCAGTTCGAGGCAGTTGTAGGCGCCGGTCAGGTTGGTCTCATACACATACGAGGTGTCGCCGTCGGTGCCGGACATGACCGAGGGCTCGGCCGAGCACTCGATCAGCACGTCGATGTCGTCGAAGGCGGCAAGGTCGACCGGTTCCCTCACGTCTCCGCGCACGAACTCGACCCCCGCTTCGGCCAGCCGGTCGAGGTTCAGCTCCGATCCGCGCCGGTAGAGATTGTCGAGCGCGATCACTTGACTGTCGGGGTGGGAACTGGCCAGCGAGATCGCCAGGCTGGACCCGACAAAGCCAGCCCCCCCGGTGACAAGGATTTTCCCTGGTCCGCTCATCAGAGCGGGAGCCTAAGGGAGAAATGCGACTGGGATACTTGCCGGGTGAAATCTCCGGAGCTCCTGCAGCAGCTGATCCGTTTCAACACGGTGAACCCGCCAGGCAACGAGGGTCCGGCTCTCGAGTTCCTTCGCGGCCCGCTGGAAGCGGCCGGCTGGGAATGCAAGTTCCTTTCGAAGGTGCCGGAACGGCCCAATCTCGTTGCTCGCCTCAAGGGCGCCGAACCAGGCCCCAACCTCGCCCTGATCAGCCATGTGGACACTGTTCCGGCCGATCCGGAGGAGTGGTCGCGGGACCCGTGGTCGGGTGATCTCCATGACGGATACATCTGGGGCCGGGGAGCACTCGACATGAAGGATCAGGTCGCAGCCGAGGTGGCCGCCTGCGTCAACCTGGCCGAGTCCGGCTGGCGACCGGCCCGCGGTGACCTGATCCTGGTCGTCGCGGCCGACGAGGAGACCGGGGCCCACTTCGGTGCCAAGTGGCTCTGCGAGGAGTGCCCCGAAGAAGTCCGCTGCGACTGGGTGCTGAACGAAGGCGCCGGCGAGCTGCTCGATTTCGACGGCCGCAAGCTCTTCACGCTTTCGGTCGGCGAGAAGGGAACCTTCCGCTTCACGGTCGTCGCCGAGGGAGAGGCGGGGCATGGCTCGATCCCCCGGGTTGGGGATAACGCGTTGCT
>JAGQUQ010000094.1 GCA_020438425.1 Solirubrobacterales bacterium | reverse complement strand
TCGAGATCAGCAAGTCAACCGCTTTCTCGAACGACCACGACCCGCTGAGCTTTCTCCAATCGGATGTGTAGATCGGGTAATTTGAGCCCATGGTGGCAAAGTCGCAGCGCACTTCCTGGTCCGATGAGAGGCTTGATGGACTGAATGTGATGATTCGGGAGAGTGTTCTGGATACCAAGCGGGATCTTTCGGAACTCAGGTTGGCGGTTGACCAGCGGTTTCGTGAGGTTGACAAGCGGATCGATCAGGTCGACCGTCGAATCGACTCGGTTCAGCAGACTTTAATCTTGGGCCTTTTCGCCTTCATTTGCGTGCTGATAGTCGGACTTTCATTCGTGTCGCTGGTCGGTCGCTAGTCCGCTGACACCAACGAAATCCGCATGGGGAGTGCGTTAGGGGGGCCTAATACCCTGTGCCGGTTGTCTTGAATCGGTAAGATCTAATTCCTAGCCGTGTTGTCGGCTTATCGTCCGGGTTTTTCCGCAAGTGCCCTGTTGGTGTGTGGACTTCCGGGCTCCCTCCCATTCACCCTTATGAGCAACGAAACGACAAAGATTCCCGTCTGCCCGGTCTCGGAACTCGAGCCCGGTGACCGGCGCATCATCGAACACGATGGTGAGTTCCTGGCAGTCATCAACTGTGATGGCGAACTGTTCGGGATCGAGGATCGCTGCTCGCATGACGACGGGCCGCTCGCGGAGGGTGACATCGACCAGACCGAATGCACCGTGGAGTGCCCGCGTCACGGCTCCCTCTTCGACTTGCGCACCGGCAAGCCGAAGACCCTGCCGGCCTATCAGCCGGTCAAGACTTTTCCTGTCGAGGTAATCGACGACACCATCACCCTGGAGGTTCAGTAGTGGCTACCGCCGAAGTGCTCGCCGAAAAAGAGAAGGTTCAGGGGATCAATGCTGACTACGCCGAGAAGTTCGGCTTCAGCGATCCCGAGACCGGCTACGCCTACAAGGCCCCTAAGGGCCTGACCCGCGAGATCGTCGAGCAGATCTCCGAGTACAAGGACGAGCCGCAGTGGATGCGCGACTTCCGGCTGAAGGCGCTGGAGATCTTCGAGAGCAAGCCGACCCCGCAGTGGGGCGCCGACCTCGACCAGATCGACTTCGATGACATCCATTACTTCGTCCGCGCTTCCGAGAAGAACAGCCGCGACTGGTCCGAAGTCCCCGAGGACATCAAGAACACCTTCGACCGGCTCGGCATCCCCGAGGCCGAGCAGAAGTTCCTCTCCGGCGTCGGCGCGCAGTACGAATCCGAGGTCGTCTACCACCAAGTGAACGAGAAGCTCGAAGCGCAGGGCGTGATCTTCACCGACATGGACACCGCGCTCCGCGAGCACGAGGACATCATCAAGGAGTACTGGGCGACCGTGATCCCGGCCAACGACAACAAGCTGGCCGCGCTGAACTCGGCGGTCTGGTCCGGTGGCTCCTTCGTCTACGTGCCGAAGGGCGTCAAGGTCGAGATGCCGCTTCAGGCCTACTTCCGGATCAACACCGAGAACATGGGTCAGTTCGAGCGGACCCTGATCATCGCCGAGGAAGATTCCGACGTCCACTACATCGAGGGCTGCACCGCCCCGGTCTACTCGACCGACTCGCTGCACTCGGCCGTGGTCGAGATCATCGCCAAGCCCGGCTCCCGGGTCCGGTACACGACCGTCCAGAACTGGTCGCAGAACGTCTTCAACCTGGTCACCAAGCGGGCGATCGCCCAGGAGCGGGCGACCATGGAATGGGTCGACTGCAACCTCGGTTCGAAGGTCACCATGAAGTACCCGGCGATCTACCTGCTCGGCGAGGAAGCACACGGCGAGGTCCTTTCGATCGCTTTCGCCGGTGAAGGCCAGCATCAGGACGCCGGCGCCAAGATCATCCACGGCGCCCCGAACACGACTTCCTCGGTCTTCTCGAAGTCGATTTCCAAGGACGGCGGCCGCTCCACCTATCGCGGCCTGCTCGAAGTCGCCGACGGCGCCACCGGCACCAAGTCCAAGGTGGTCTGCGACGCGCTGCTGCTCGACGAAAAGAGCCAGTCCGACACCTACCCGACCATCCGGATCGGTGAGTCCGACGCCGACATGGGCCATGAGGCCACCGTCTCCAAAGTTGGCGACGACATGCTCTTCTACCTCCAGAGCCGCGGGCTCTCCGAGGAGGAAGCCTCGAAGATGATCGTCAACGGCTTCATCGAGCCGGTGACCAAGGAACTTCCGATGGAGTACGCGGTCGAGCTGAACCGGCTGATCGAACTCCAGATGGAGGGTTCAATTGGCTAGCGCGGAGCTGACAGTGGAAGCACCTGCCTGGCTGAACGAGCGGCGCGAAAAGGGCGCCGGACTGGTCGAGACGATCGAGCTGCCCAACCCGAAGACCAAGGGCTGGGAGTTCACCGACATCTCCCGCCTGGACCTCGACTCCTACGAGAACTCGGCAGCCGAGGTGACGATCAGCGGCGGCAGCGAGGACATCGTGGTCTTGCCGCTGAACGAGGCCCTCGCCTCCCACTCCGAACTGCTTTCCGAGAAGCTCGGCTCGCTGGTTTCGGTAGACGATCCCTTCGTCGCCCGCAACGAGGCCGCGCTCAATGACGGCGTTGTCGTGTTCGTGCCCCGAAACGTCGAATGCGAAGAGGCCATCAAGATCGACCTCAAGCTCGACACCGACGGGACCGCTGTGAACTGGCGCACCCTGGTCGTGCTCGAAGAAGGCGCCAAGGCCGAGGTCTGGGAGCACTACGGATCCGAATCAGACGAGACTGACGCGCTGCTCAACTCCGTGGTCGAACTCGTTGTCGGCCAGGCGGCCAACCTCCACTTCGTCTCGACCCAGGATCTCTCCGAGAAGGCCTGGCTGTTTTCGACCCAGCGCGGCGAGGTCCAGCGCGACGGCTCGCTCGACTGGGCGACCCTCGGCTTCGGTGGCGGCGGCGGCAAGGTCCGCATGACCACCAACCTGGCCGGACCCGGCTCTGACGCGAAGGTCACCGGTGGCTACGCCGGCGGCAACTCCCAGCACATCGACTACGACACGCTGCAGGAGCATGCGGCCGAACACACCACCTCCGACCTCGCCTTCCGTGGCGTTCTGGCCGACAAGTCCTCGGCCGTCTGGCGCGGAATGATCAAGGTCGATGAAGGTGCCCAGCAGACCGACGCCTTCCAGGAATGCCGCAACATGCTGCTCTCCACGGACGCCCACGCGGATGCGATCCCCGGTCTCGAGATCCTCGCCGACGACGTTGCCTGCACCCACGCGGCGGCGATCGCCCAGGTCGACAAGGACCAGCTCTTCTACCTGGAGAGCCGCGGCCTCAACGAGGAGACCTCGCGCAGCCTGGTGGTCGAAGGATTCCTGCAGTCGCTGGTCGAGCGGCTCGGTGAAGGTCCGGTGCGGGACGAGATCGCCGAGCGGCTCGAAACCCGGCTCGCAGAAATCCTCTAGGCCCAGGATCACCGAAGGACGACTTTCTGCCGGTATATGGCAGAAAGTCGAATCTCGACGAATTGAGCCGGCGAAATCAGATGAAGCTGCCGCCCGACATCACCACCGTCCTCTTCGACATGGACGGGGTGCTGATCGACACATCGGTGGCAGTCCACGACGCGTACACGGACTGGGCGGTCGCAAACGATCTCGACCCCGAAGTGGTGCTGGCGGGCGTACACGGCCGCCGGACGGTCGAGGTCGCGGCAGCATTCGGCTTCGAAGACGTCGAAGCGGAAGCCGACCGGGTCGAGAAGGCGATCGCGGACAGAGCCAGGTCCGAGCACGGGATCGAGCCCGTATGCGCGCTCTACCGCTCGCTTGAGCGGGGCCGTTTTGCGGTCGCCACGTCGGCCCGGCGCGAGACCGCCCTGACCAATCTGCGCGTGCTCGAGCTGGAACCTCCCGAGGTGCTGGTGACCGGACAGGACGTCGAGAATGGCAAGCCTGAACCCGACCCCTACCTTCTGGCGGCCCGGCGACTCGGGGTTCCGACCGGGCAGTGCGTGGTGATCGAAGACGCTCCGGCCGGGATCGAGGCCGGCAAGGCGGCTGGCTGCCTGGTCCTCGCGTTGCTCACCAATCACGACCGGGATGAGCTGGCCGCGGCAGATATGGTCCTCGCACCCGATGACCTGGCCGACGTGTTCAGGAAGCTGACCGATTGAAGGAGACCCACGGACGCTGGCCCCTGCTTGGAGCCGTGGCGCTCGCCCCGGTTGTTGCCGGATCGATCCGCGAACCCCGGCTCGTTCCCATGGCGGCCCTGCTTGCGCATCAGACCGAGGAGTGGGTCTGGCCGGGCGGGTTCCTGCCCTGGATCAACCGCGAAGTTCTCGGCGGAGACGAGGACGAGTTTCCGATTGACCGGCGGGCCGGATTCATCATCAACGTCGGGTTTGGCTGGCTGCTTTCGCTGACCGCACTCGCCGGAGCGAAGGCCGCCGCTCCACAGGCGATGCTCTACACCAGCCACATCGGAAACGCGGGACTTCACCTCGGCTGGGCGGCGAGGCACCGTCGCTATGACCCCGGTCTGGCAAGTGCCGCCGTGGCCCTGCTTCCGGTCGGTGTCTTCGGCCTGAAGCGACTGGCCGCGGACCCCGAAGTCAAACGGAGCCGACTGGCCGGTGGAATCGCCGCCGGTGTAGCCTTCGCCGCTGGCATGGCCCCCTTCTTCAAGTTCCGGCTGAGGCGCTCCTGATGCCAGCGGTGCTGCTCGCACTCTTCTCCAGCCTTTCTTACGGCGTCTCCGACTATCTGGGTGGGCTGAAGAGCCGGACTTTGCCGGTGATCACCGTGCTGCTGGTCTCCCATGCCGCGGCCCTGGCCGCGATCACCGCCACACTCGCCCTGGCGACCGGCGACATGCCTTCGAGCAAGTACTTCGTCTACGCGATGCTGGCCGGGGTCGCCGAAGCAGTTGGCCTGGCCGCGCTCTACCAGGGGCTGGCGGTCGGCAAGATGAGCATCGTCGCTGCGGTGGCGGCAGTATCCCCCGCGGTTCCGGTAATCGCATCCGTGGCGACCGGCGAGGCGCCCGGTGCGATCCAGTGGTTCGGCATCATCGTCGCGATCGGCGGCGTCAGCCTGCTGGCGCTCGGCAGCCGGGAAGAGGATGACCCGCACGCTCTGTCACGACCGGCCGTGAGCATCGTCTTCGGCCTGCTCACCGCCCTCGGGCTCGGCTTCTTCCTGCTGGCGATGGACGGAGCTGCCGAGGGCAGCGTCCAGTGGGCGCTTATCACGGCCCGGGCGACCACGGTCGGGCTGTTTGCGATCGCTTTCCTCTTGCTGCGGCCGGAGGATGACCTGAGCCTTGCGAACTGGGGCTGGCTGATCCTGATCGGACTGCTGATCCTGCTCGCCGACTCCTTCTTCGCGGTTGCCTCGGTCAAGGGAGTGCTGAGCGTGGTCGCCGTGCTCAGCTCGCTCTATCCGGTGGTGACCATCCTGCTGGCCAGGTTCCACCTCGGCGAGCACCTCAGCCGCCGACAGATCGCGGGGATCGCGATCGTGCTGATCGGTGCCGCCGCCCTTTCAATCGGGTGAACTAGAGGCGGGAGTAGCGGCGCATCGTGAGCGGGGCGAAGATCGCGATCAGGATCGCCGAGGAGGCGAAGACCCAGATCAAGTCGGAGGTCTCGGCGCCGGTTCCCATCAGACCCCGGACCGCGCTGGTCAGGTGCGTTACCGGATTGAGGTTGACCACGGTCTGAAGCCAGCCGGGCATCGTGTCCGGGTTGACGAAGATGTTCGAGGCGAACATCAGCGGGAAGAGCACCGTCATCGCCAGGTTCAGCACCGCTTCCGGGGTGCGCATGACCAGGCCGAGCAGAGTCCAGATCCAGGAAACGCTGAAGGCGAAGATGATGGTCAGGCCGATCCCGGCGACCACGCCGACCACGCCGCCGTCGGGACGGAACCCGATGATCAGGCTCAGGGTCAGCACGACCACGGCGGCGAGGATGAACCGCACCGCGTCACCGAGCAGCAGGCCCACCATCGGGGCCGGACGCCAGATCGGCAACGAGCGAAAGCGGTCGAAGACACCCTTCTTGATGTCGTTGTTCAGCCCCATGCCGGCGTACATCGTGATGAAGACGACCGTCTGGACGAGGATGCCCGGAGCCAGTACCTGGATGTACTCGGTCGGTGAGCCCTCCAGCGCCCCGCCGAACAGGTAGGTGAAGAGAAGCGTGAACATGATCGGGAACATGGTCACGTCGAAGAGCTGTTCGGGCACGTGCTTGATCTTCAGCATCGCCCTCCAGCCGAAGGTCAGCGATGCCGAAACGGGACCGGGTGCTGCGGGGCGTTCACGGTTGCCGATCGCGCTGCGAAGCTTGGTGTCATCGAGGACTCCGGTCGACTCTTCGACTGGTGCTTCCGGTGTCGCGGTACTCATCGGGCCACCTCCGGTTCGGGCTGATCGGACCTTTCGGCATCGTCCTCGGCCGGGTGCCCGGTAAGGGCGAGGAAGACTTCGTCGAGACTGGGCTGGCCGAGCGAGAACTCCGTTACCTCCACGCCGGAATCGTTCAGCTGGGTCAGGAGCGAAGCGACCAGGCTCGGATCATCGGCCCGGGCCGAAAGGGAAATTCCGTCCGACTCGCGCGAGACCTCGTCTCCGAGAGCGGCAACCAGCATCTGTTCGGCCTGTTCGGCCTGCTCCGGTTCAGCCACGCGAACGTGAAGCGCACCCGCACCGACCGAAGCCTTGAGCTCCGAACTGGTGCCTTCGGCGATCACCTTGCCGTGATCGATCACCGCGATCCGGTCGGCCAGCTGGTCGGCCTCATCGAGGTACTGGGTGGTGAGCAGCACCGTGGTGCCATCGGCGACCAGGGCCCTGACCACGTTCCAGACCTGGTTGCGACTGCGCGGATCGAGCCCGGTGGTCGGCTCGTCGAGGAAGATCAGGTCGGGCGCGACCACGATGCTGGCGGCAATGTCTATCCGCCGGCGCATGCCTCCCGAGTAGTTCTTGATCTGCCGGTCGGCCGCGTCGGACAGTCCGAAAGCCTCGAGAAGTTCCGCCGAGCGCTCTCTGGCACCCTGCTTGTCGAATCCCAGCAGCCTCGCCAGCATGACCAGGTTCTCGGTCCCGGTCAGAT
>JAGQUQ010000093.1 GCA_020438425.1 Solirubrobacterales bacterium | reverse complement strand
GGGGGGGGAAACAGAAAGGGCCGCGACCGGCGCGAAAAGCGCAGGTCGCGGCCCTTCTCTTGAAGTGCGCTGGACCGGGGGCTCCCACCCGGGCCGGCGCAAGTTTGCCGCCGCCTATACGGCGGGCGGCGGGCCGGCGTCCTCCTCAACGACCACGGTCTCTTCGACCGCGACCACGCCGCCTTCCTGAAGCTCGACGAGACGGAAGTAGAGCACCGTCGTGAGCATCGAAAGGTAGGGATAAAGCAGGATTCCGAGGATCAGACCGGCCAGGGCCCCGATCCACCAGACCATCATGCTGAGCAGCACCGTCAGGGCGACCACGCCCCAGGCGATCAGGACGACGAGGATGCCGACCGCGAGAATCCGCATGCGGTTGTCCCGGGTGAGTTCGGCGCTGCGGGACATCGAATCGAAGATGCCCCGGTCCTCGACCACCAGCGCCGGGAGTGAGACGGCCAGCACCAGGGCGATGATGATTCCCGGAATGATCAGGAAAATAAGTCCGACTCCGACCAGGATGCCGACGATGAACTCGAGCACGATGATCGCCAGGAGCCTGGGCCAGACCGAACCGAGAAACTCCCCGAGGGTGTAATCCACGTCCCCCCGGGCTTCGACGTCCTGGACGATCCGAACCACCGAGCCCATCAGCCAGGCCGCGGCGACAAGCTGGACGATGCGGCCGAGAAAACTCCCAAATGCGCCTTCGCCAAGAATTATCTGGATGATCGCGGAGGGAATAAGCAGAACAAGCGCGACGAGCCAGACGGTCCCGAAGGCTCGCTGGTAGATCTCGCCGGTTCTCTCAAATACCCCGCCGATATCGAGGTGACTGCCGGTACCGCTCATGTGAAAGATCCTCCTTGGGATTTCGATCGGGGATTGCCCCCGCCCAAACGCCTTTTTACGTCACCTGCCCGATCCCTCCCCGCGGGAAGCGAGGTTCATTCCGGTTCGGTACCGATTCATCCGCATGGAGTGAATCGGGAATCGAGGCGGGCAATATCCTGAACCCATGACGAGCGAATCAGGCACCTCAACGCTGACTCAGGATTCACCCCGGTTCACCGGAAAGGAACTGCGCAGGAAGGCTTCCCGCGAGAGTCATGCCGAGTGGGAACCGGCCAAGGGCCGGGATTCGCTCAGGATCCTGCTCGCCCAGGGCGAGAGCCGGGTCCAGGATCTCCTGCCGATCCGCTACGGACGGATGTCCGCCTCCCCGTTCGCGTTCTACCGGGGTGGTGCCGCGATCATGGCCGCCGACCTGGCCGATTCGCCAGCCACGGGAGTACGGGTCCAGGCCTGCGGCGATGCTCACATCTCGAACTTCGGCGGCTATGCGGCACCCGACCGCAAGCTGGTCTTCGACCTGAACGATTTCGACGAAACGCTGCCCGCCCCCTGGGAGTGGGACGTGAAACGGATGGCCGCCAGCGCGGTGATTGCGGCCCGGGAGAACGGAGCCAGCAAGAAAGTCGCCCGGAAGATCGTTCTGGCCGGCATGGCCCAGTACCGCCTGGTGATGCGGGAACTGGCCGAAAAGAGCTACCTCGATGTCTGGTACGAGCGGCTCGATGTCGAACGGATGGTCGAGATCCTTGAAGAGGCGAGAGGATCGGATTGGGGCATCAGCCTGCGCCGGGACATGTCGAAGGCGGGTCGCAAGGACAGCAGCCGGGCCCAGCGCAAACTGACCGAGGGCTTCGCCGAGGGTGACCCGAGGTTCGCCAGCCGGCCGCCCCTCCTGGTCCCGGCCTCGGAACTCGCGGGACCGCTGGGAGTGAAGGACATCGACGTGATCTGGGGTTACCTCGAGCAGTTGATGGGGCAGTACGCCGAGACCCTGGCGGCTGACCGCAAGTACCTTTTCGAGCATTACGAGTTCGTGGACATGGCCCGCAAAGTGGTTGGGGTCGGCTCGGTCGGAACCCGGGCCTGGGTGCTGCTCTTCCTTTCCCGACGCCGCAAGGATCCCCTGGTGCTTCAGGTGAAGGAAGCCCAGGACTCTGTCCTCGCGCCCTACGCTGGCGCTTCGAAATACCGCCTTCAGGGTCGCCGGGTGGTCGAGGGCCAGCGTCTGACCCAGGCGGCCAGCGACCTCTTCCTCGGGTGGATTCGGGCCAAGGGCCCCGACGGCACCGAGCGTGACTTCTACCTGCGCCAGCTCTGGGACGGCAAGATGTCGATCGACATCGGCAGCCTCGACGAGACCGGCCTGACCGAGTACGTTCGGGCCTGCGGCGGCACTCTCGCCCTTGCTCACGCCCGCACCGGCGACCGGGTCGGGATCGCCGACTACCTCGGCCGACGGGACAAGTTCGACCAGGCGATCGCCGAGTTCAGTCTGCGCTACGCGAGGCAGAACAACGAAGACTTCAAGGCGTTCACGGCGGAAATCGAAGCCGGCAGGATCGAAGCCACTCCGGGCATCTGATGGCAGAAACCCAGGCCCGCGAGGGTGACATCGTCATCGTAGGCGGCTACGGGCATGTGGGGCTGAATCTGGCCCGGCAGCTGGCACCCGTGTATCCGGGGCGAGTGGTCCTGGCCGGCCGCAGCCAAACCAGGGCCGATCGGGCGGCGGCGGAGATCGGATACGGGAGCCGTGGACTCTGGCTTGACTCCGCTGCGGGCCTTGCCCCGAGCGGGGCCGGGACGGTGATCATGTGTCTCGATCAATTCGACCCTTCCTTCGCCTCGGACTGCCTCTCCAGCGGAATGGGCTACCTCGAGATCTCCGCCGATGGCCGAATCCTCGACATGGTCGAGGCTCTGGACCCGACCGCGAAACGCAAGGGCGGGGCCGGCCTGCTCGACGTCGGTTTCGCTCCCGGCCTTAGCAATCTGATGGCACGACTTCTTGTCGAATCGGTCGAGGAGGTCCGGCAGCTTGACATCCTCGTGCTGCTCGGAGTCGGTGACGATCACGGCACAGCGGCCCTCGAGTGGACTCTCGACAAGTTCGATTCCGAGTTCATCGCCTACGAGGACGGCCTGCCTCAATGGTTCCGGGCTCAAAGGGAAACCAGGACCGTCGAGGTGCCCGGCCACCGGTGGCCCCTGATGGGCGTCCGGTTCGATTTTCCCGAGCAGCGCAGCCTGTTCCGGACCCTGGGAGTCCCGACAGTGAGCAGCTGGATGGTCACCATGCCTCCTTCGGTTGCCCGCTCGATGCGCATCGCGGCGCTTGCCGGGGGTGGCGAGCTGACCCGGCGGCCCCGGTCCCGCAAGGCCCTGCTGGCGATGCTGGAGCGGGGCAGTTCCGGCACGGACGAGTGCGGGGTCATGGTCCAGGCGGCCGACCGCGACGGCCGGGTTTCCGAGCTGGCAGTCATCGCCAACGACCAGTCCCGCCTGACCGGGATCGCGACCGCACTTTTCGCCGCCGAATTGATCGAAGGCCGGGTGCCAGCCGGGGTTCATCACTCGGACCAGGTAATCGACCCTCGTCGCCTGCTCGGAAGACTGGCGGCGGAAAACCCGGAAATCCGGATCCTTTCGACCGGGGCGAATACGATCACGCTGTGAAGGTCCGTCCGCTGATCGTTCTTGTCCTGGCCGTGCTGGCCGGCCTGTTTCTGGCGCCCACAGCTTCGGCCGACGTTGCCGGCGCGGCCAAGCGACTCGACAATCTGCGCGACCAGCCCCAGCGTCTGCGTCAGTTCCTGCTCGGAATGCCGAAGGGAACCGATCTCCACACCCACCTCTCGGGAGCGGTTTACGCGGAGGCGATGATCCGCTGGGGCGCCGAAGACGGCAAGTGCGTGGACACGATCACCTTCGTTTCTTCGTTTCCCCCCTGTACCGGCAACCAGGTACCTCTAACCGCGGCGCTCTCGAACACCCAGCTCTGGGACCAGATCCTTGCCGCCTGGTCGATGCGCGAGTTCAGGCCCGATGCCTTCTCCGGCCACAATCACTTCTTCGCGACCTTCGACCTGTTCGGTTCCGCCTTCAGTGGCCGACAGGGTGACGGCCTGGCCCAGGTCACCGAGCGGGCCGCCTACCAGAACATCCAGTACGTCGAGCCCTTGATCACCCCGCAGTTCGGGGCGAGCCTCGCAATTGCGAACCAGGTCGGTTACATCCCGGACTTCGCGACCATGCGCGATGCGATGCTGGCCGCCGGGATCACCAACGCGATACCGGCCGCGAGCCTCACCGCCAGTTCGGCCCTGACCCGGAGGTCCGATCTCCAGAACTGCTCTTCCGGCGAGCCGGCGTCGATCGGCTGCAAGGTCCGGGTCCGGTTTGACGTTCAGGTGCTCCGCAACCAGTTGCCGGCCGTGGTCTTCGCCCAGTTGCTCTTCGGTTTCGAGCTGATGAAGGCCGACCCGAACTGGGCCGGGATGAACATGGTCCAGCCCGAGGACGCCGCCTACTCGACCAGCGACTACTCGCTCCACATGCGGATGGTCCGGTACCTGCGATCGGTTTACCCGGGCGAGAAGGTGACCCTCCACGCCGGCGAACTGGTGCCCGGGCTGGCGCCGCCCTCGGACCTCCGATTCCACATTCGCCAGGCGGTCAACGTCGCCGGCCCGGAACGCATCGGCCACGGTGCCGACCTGCGCTGGGAGCAGAACCCGGACCAGATTCTCCGCAGCATGAAGAGCAAGGGCACCTGTCTCGAGGCGAACCTGACCTCGAACGAGCAGATCCTCAGGCTCTTCGGCCGCCGGCACCCGATCACCGACTACGTGAAGGCCGGCATCAAGGTCACACTCTCGACCGATGACGAAGGGGTCTCTCGGACCGACCTGACGCAGCAGTACGTCAAGGCAGTCCGGCAGCACGGTTTCGGCTACCGCCAGCTGAAGCGCTTCGCGATCAACGGTCTGCGCTGCTCGTTCCTGCCCCCGGCCGAAAAGCAGACCGCGCTCGGCGAGCAGGGAATCCTCTTCATGGAATTCGAGTCCCGCTTCCCCTCCAGGCGACGCTGACCTAGTCGAGAATCGCCACGACTCGGGCCGGGGCGGCACTTCCGCCGACCAGCTTGAGCGGGAAACAGGCGACTGTGAATCCGGTCGAAGGCAGCTGGTCGAGGTTGGCCAGCCTCTCGATCTGGGAGTAGGGAATATCGGCCTGATGGGCTTCCCAGAAGATCCCGGCCTCCCCCTTCTCCTTCGCCTCCTCGGCCTGCATCCAGAGCGGCCGGTCCCAGCCCCAGGCATCTATTCCCATGACTCTCACCCCGCGGTCGTAGAGCCAGCGGGTGGCCGCAGCACTCACCCCGGGCCCGTGGGCCATGTATTCGAGGGTGCCGAGGTACCGGTCACAGCCGGTGCGGACCAGGCAGATGTCCCGCTCGGCGATCTCGTGCCCGATCCGTTCGAGCTCGGCCTCGACATCGGCGACTTCGATCACCTCACCGTCGTCCCTCTCGTGGAAGTCGAGCAGGAAGCCGGGCCGGAAGAACCAGTCGAGTGGCAACTGGTCGATCGTTTCGGCCGGCCTGCCCTGGATCGTCGAGTTGTAATGCCAGGGAGCGTCGACATGGGTCGAGCTGTGGGTGCCGAGCAGGGTGAAGGTGTCAACCGCCCAGCCTTCACCGTCTTTCAGCAGTTCCGGACCGACACCGAACAATGCTTCGATCTGTCTGGCCCCCTCTTCGTGGGGTGTGTACTCGACATCGACGCGGACGACTTCGGGGGCGCCTTCGGGACCGGGCTCGATCGGAGCCGATAGATCGATCAATCTGCTCATGCCAATCAGCCTAGACTCTCCGTATGACCACAACTGAAGGTGCGAAGGGGACAGTCCTGGTCACCGGTGGCTCCGGCTTCCTGGGTGGACGGGCAATCATCGACCTGCTTGAACGGGGTTACGGGGTCCGAACCACGGTCCGGAGCAAGTCGAAGGCTCCCCGGATCGAGGAGAACATCTCGAACGAGATCGGCCGCCCGGCCGGGATCGAGTTCTTCGAGGCCGACCTCGCTTCCGATGAGGGTTGGGCCGATGCCGTTGCCGGCTGCCGCTACGTGCTTCACATCGCCTCCCCATTTCCGCCGAACAAGCCGAAGGATCCGCAGGAACTGATCAAGCCGGCCCGCGAAGGTGCGGTGCGGGTGATCAGCGCCGCCCTGGACGCCGGAGTCGAGCGCGTGGTGATGACCTCCTCGGTGGCGGCGATCCGGGGTGGCGAGAACCCGGAGGAACGCTTCTATAACGAGGACGACTGGACCGACGTGAATGCGGTTGCCGCCTATCCGCAGTCGAAGACCCTGGCCGAGCAGGCAGCCTGGGACCTGGTCGACCAGCGCGGTGAACGCGAAAAGCTGGCGACGATCTGCCCCAGCGCGATCCTGGGTCCGGTCATGCCGGATGATGATTCCTTCTCGCTCGAGGGCATCCAGCGCCTGCTTGACGGCATGCCGGCGGTGCCGGAGATCGGCTTCAGCTGGGTCGATGTGCGGGATGTCTCGGCAGCCCACATCGCGGCGATGGAGAAGCCCGAGGCCGGTGGCCAGCGCTTTATTGCCTCCGGACCGTTCCTCTGGCTGATCGAGGTCTCGCAGATCCTGCGTGAGAAGCTGCCCGACCTGGCCAGGAAGGCGCCGACCCGCAGGGCACCGAAGTTCATGGTCCGGATCATGGCCCTCTTCGATCCCGGTGCCCGGGCCCTGATCGGCGACATCGGCCAGCGCAACGACTTCGACACCACCCGCGCGACCGAAGTACTCGGGGTCACCGCCCGCCCGGTCGAAGAAACCTTCGTCGACTGCGCCGAATCCCTCGCCGCCCGCAGATAGCCGCTGCGCCACGGGGTCAAGCGGAGGGCCCTCGAGGGACATTTTTCTGCCGTATACCGGCAGAAACTTGCTTCTCGACGACCCATGGTGCCGTTCCTGGAACCCGGAGATCCTGATTAGGTCCGGCACGGGTATCCCGAAAAAAGACCTTATGGGGAGCGAAGCGACGGTCTTTTTTGGGGATACCCGTGCCGGACCCCTCTCCCTGGTCCGGGAATCACCAGTCCCAGGCGTTTACCAATGGCTCCGGGTTGAGCAGCCTTCCGCGGGTTCTGATCTCTATGTGGAGGTGGCAGGGCGTCGACGCTGCGTTTCCGGTCTGGCCGACCGAACCGAGGCGGCGGCCCGCCCGCACCCTCTGACCCCGCCGGACTGGCGCCGGCCTGA
>JAGQUQ010000092.1:2462-7363 GCA_020438425.1 Solirubrobacterales bacterium | reverse complement strand
CGCCCACATCGGCCCGGTCCCGATCGAGGAGATGCTGGCAATGGCCCCGGCCTTCGCTGGCGTCGCCCTGGCGATCAGGGCCAGGTTCAACCGGCGCAGCTAGATCTGTGCGGCCAGCTCGCCGGCGTAATCGGCGAGATCAGCTTGTGGGTTGCTTCAGCCCTGGAAGGACTTGCATTCCTTGCTGGCGTCAGTCCTCGTGGCATCACCGAGCGACTGCGGCTGGTCGCCGAACTCGTATCCGACCTGCCACTGACCGTTCTTGAATCCGACTGACTGGACGAAGGCGCCACCTCTGATCGGCGTGTACATGATCGCGGTGAAGTTCTTCGGGCTCCTCACCCTTGCGAACTCGACTCGCCAGCCTCCCTTTTCGACTTTGCCGCCGAGACCGGGCTGGTTCTGAACTGCACCGTTGCGGCAGTAGATCGTGTCGAACTCGACCCCGTCCTCCCGGTACCCGGTGAAGTGCGAGTTGCCGATCCGGTTTCTCACCATCGCATTCGCCCTGCATTGCTTGAGCTCCCGCCTGGCAGTTCGCTTCTTCGCTGCGGTCTTCGACTTGCGGATCTTCTTCTGGAACTTGGCGCATGACGGCTGGCCCTTGGCCGCGTTGGCGGCAGGGACTGCTCCCGGTACGGCCACCGCCAGCACGGTGAAGAGGACAGCGGAGGCGAGGATCACCCTGCCAGACGAGAAAAGGCCCGAATTCATGCCACGAGGCTAGCCGATGTCCTTGACGGCTCGGTTGTGGACTCCTCCATCGTTCCGGCGGCGACTTTCGTTCAGGCGGTCAACGAGGCGATACCCAGATTGGCCTTCGCGCCCTTAGGCCAGCGCGATGTCGTGGACGATTCCCGCGGCAGCCCTGTGGCCCTCGGCGATCGCTGCGGCGACCGAGGGCGCTCCCTGAGTCGAGATGTCGCCGGCCGCGGAAAGTCCGGGCACGCTGGTCTTCTGGAGGAAGTCGACCTCGAGCGGGTCGATGATGAACGGGTTCTCCTGTTCACGGGTCCTGGCCCCGAACTGGGCGGCCAGATCCGAACGATGCTCCATCGTGATCGGCAGCATCACCGAGTCGAACTCCTGTTCGGAGCCGTCCTCGAAGGCCACGGCTTTGAGTGAGCCCTCCTCGACGATCAGTCGCTCGGGGCTGTGTTCGATCACCGTGATCCCGGCGGCTTCGAGGCCGGCCAACTGTTCTTCGTCCAGCTGGCTGCCATCGGTCAGCACAGTGACCTTGTCGGTCCAGAGCTGGATCATCCGGGCCCGCATCGCATCTGGTGCGCTGCCAACGATCACGGCTATGCGGCCGTCCCGGGCTTCCCAGCCGTGGCAGAAGGGGCAGTGAAAGGCGTCCCGGCCCCACAGTTCGGCCACGCCGGGCAGGTCCGGGTGGTTGTACTTCATGCCGGTGGCGAGGATCACGCTGCCGGAGGTGAACTCTCGGCCGTCAGCCGTGGTCATGAGGAATCCCTCGTCGGCTTTCGATCCGGTCACGACATTTCCGGCGATCCGCTCGACGCTCGAGTGCCCGTCAACCTCGGCAGCCGCCTTCGCGTAGAGCTCGGCGGGCGGGGTGAGGTTGTTGCCGAGCAGGCCGCCTACGCCTCCGTCGGGCAGGTTGCTCTGCTCGCCCGCATCAACAACCAGGATCCGGCGGCGGGCCCTGCCCAGCACCAGGGCCGAGCTCAGTCCAGCGGCGCCGCCGCCAATCACTGCGCATTCGAAGTCCGTGTCCATGTTCCGAGCTTGCCACGGTCTGTCTGATATGTCAAAGTCAGTTGCTGAAATGGCAAATGATGAGCATTTCGACGCGACTGTCCGAAGTCGTCTCAAGGAGATCCGGCTGGACAAGGGCATGACTCTTGAAGAACTGGCGGAACGGGCCAACATCGACAAGTCAACCCTGAGCCGGCTTGAGTCGGGCAAGCGCCGCCTCGCCCTGGATCATCTTCCTTCGCTCGCCGATGCCCTCGGGGTCCGGGTCGATGACCTGCTTCCGCGGCGGAAGGTTCGGGACCCGAGGATCAGGTCGGCCGCCCGCAGGTTCGATGGCCTAACGGTCTGGCCGCTCTCGGGTCAGAACTCGTCGAATGGCCTCGAAGCTTCGAAGATGAAGATCCACGCTTCGAGAAACAAGCCCCCGGAGAAGCTGCCGGTCCACGAGGGTCATCACTGGATGTATGTCCTCAAAGGCAAGATGCGCCTCCTCCTCGGAGACGAAGACTTCATCGTGGGGCCGGGAGAAGCGGTCGAGTTCAGCACCTGGACCCCGCACTGGTTTGGCGCCTTCGACGGCCCGGTAGAGATCCTCGCCATCCTCGGTCCCGAAGGCGAGCGAATCCACTTCCACGAAACCTGAGTCAGCTCAGTCGACCGCGAACTCGGTGATCAGGTCGACCGTCTTCTCCGGTACGTCCAGCATCGGGCAGTGGCCGATGCCTTCGAGGACGACCCAGTCGGCGTCCGAAAAGGCTTCCTTGAAGCGGGCGGCGGCGACCGGCCAGCCAAGCACCTTGTCCTCGGTGCCCCAGACAATCCGGGTCGGGCAGTCGATGGCCCCGTAATCGAAACTCCAGTCAGCGGTTCGGCCCATTTCGGCAAGCGCCAGCGCTTCGGTGCAGCCGGCGCCGCCCAGGAGGATCTTCTTCGCCAGGTCCGGCGAGACGACTTCCGGGTGTTCGGTCAGGAACTGGAGCAACATCGCGCGACCTTCCGGCGTGGCGACAGCCTCATCGACGTGCTCCGCTGCAGCAGCAACCATCGGGATCATCTGCTGGAAGAAGTCCATCGTCTGTCCTACGACCGGGTCGCCTTCAGCCCAGCCGCCGGCGGGGGCGAGCGCGTTCACGGTTCGTGCCCGGCCATTGGCCGCAAGTCGAAGCGCCGCGTAGCCGCCCAGTGAGTTGCCAACGATGTGAGCAGTCTCGATTCCCGCTTCGTCCAGCAGGGCTTCCGTGTCTTCAATGAGCAGCTCGACGCTCGCCTCGCCTTCGATCGAAGGACCGCCGGCATGCATCGGCAGAGTCGGGATGAACACGTCGTATTGTTCCTCCAGCGGCGCGATGATCAGATCCCAGATCTCCCAGGTCCCGGTGAACCCGTGAATCAGAACCAGCGCTTCGCCGCTGCCACCACGATGAAAAGGCGTGAATTCGCTCATGCCCGAATCATAGGATCTGTTTCGATCGAGCTTGATCGGGCGTGCCTGGTGGGTGACCGGGGGGACGAGCGCCGCAGTCGCGGCTGGCGTTTGAAACCTAGGCTCGCAGGCCGTCGAGGATTGCCGTGAGCGCCGCGGCTGAGTCTGCCTTGGCCTGATCCTGGTTATCGGATCGGGCGATCGACATGATCGCTTCGCTGATCGAGGCCGAGAGCAGGTTGGCGACCGCGTCGACCGGTAGCGGCTTCATCGATCCGGACTCCTTCGCGGCATTGAGCAGCGCCTTGATCACGGCGAGACTGTGGTCGTCGGCGATCTCGCGCCAGCGGGTCCAGCCGAGCACCGAGGGGGAGTCGATCAGGAGGATCTGCTGGAGCTCCGGGTCGAGGCTGGCGTCGAGCGTGACTCCGATCGCCGCCTCCATTACGTCAAGCGGATCGGAGCCGCCTTCGCCGATCGCGGGGAGGACCCTGGCCGCGATGCCCTCGGTGAACTCTGCTTCCACCTTTTCGTAAACGGCCTCCATCAAGTCGCGCTTGCCGCCGGGGAAGTGGTGGTAGAGGGCGCCCTTTGTGACGCCCGAGGCCTCGACGATTTCGGCCAGCGAGACTTCCGCGTAGCTGCGGGATCCGAACAGCCTGCGGGCCGACTCGATCAGGGCCAGGCGGGTCGCGTCAGAGCGTTCGGAGCGGGTGCCGCTTGCTTCCATACCGTCGGTATGTTACTTTGCCCATCAGAACATACCGCTGGTATGTGAAACCGACGGAAGGCATCCGATGAGCGAGAAGACAGTCGAACTCGAGCAGGGCACAGTTGCCTACCGGGACGAGGGCGAAGGTCCCGTCCTGCTCTTCTCCCACGGAATCTTCGTCGACTCATCGCTCTGGGACGGGGTGGTCGAGCGACTGGTCCCGGCTGGCTTCCGCTGCGTGCGACCGGAAACACCGATGGGCTGTCACCGGATTCCCCTCAACCCCGACACCGAGCTCTCGCCGCCCCTGGTGGCCGACCTTCTGGCCGCTTTCATCGATGCCCTTGACCTGGGTCCGGTGACCGTGGTCGGCAGCGATTCGGGCGGGGCGGTGGCCCAGATGCTGGCCGCGCAGCACCCCGGGAAGGTCGCCGCGCTGATCCTCAACAACTGCGATGCGCTCGAGGTCTACCCGCCGTTCCCCTTCACCGCGCTTCCGGTCATGGCGAAGATGCCCGGCGGCATCGCGCCGCTCGGCGCCGCCATGCGGATCAAGCCAATCCGCTGGGCGACCTACCGGTTACTGACCGAGAAGCCGATCCCGGACGCCCGGCTCAAGACCTGGCTGCGACCCTCGGGCACCGACGCCGGCATCCGCCAGGACATCAACAAGCTGCTCGCCGGGGTGGAGAAGCAGCAGGCGCAGGAGGCGGCCGAGACCCTGAGGAATTTCGAGAAGCCGGTGCTTCTGGTCTGGGGCGACCGGGACCGGTTCTTCAAGGCGGATCTGGCCAGGCGCCTTGCCGGAATGATTCCCCGGGCCCGGATCGAGTGGATCGAGGGTGGACGAACCTTCGTGATGCAGGATCGACCCGCCGAGGTCGCCGACCGGATCAAGGCCTTCGCCTCGAAGGATGTCGCCGGGGCGGTCCCGATACCCTGACGCCTCGGGATGACGCCGGAAACCACATATGAGCTGCGGGTCCGCTACAACGAATGCGACCAGGTCGGGATCGTCTTCAACGCGAACTACCTCGTCTACAC
>JAGQUQ010000092.1:0-2362 GCA_020438425.1 Solirubrobacterales bacterium | reverse complement strand
TCGCGGCGAGGAACTGATCGCCGAAATCTCGATCGCCTACGTCTGCATCGGGAAGGCCACCCAGCAACCGCAGGTGATCCCGGAGCAGATCAGCTCGATCCTCGAAGGCCAATGAACCCGGCCTCGGGTCGGGAAGAGCTCGCGGAACCCGCCGTCCTCACCTGACAGTTGTGAGTTTGCCGGCCTTTCCGGTCTTGAAACCGGTTCCGCTGGCCGTCACTTTGACTTTCAGCTTCGCACCCTTCTTCGCCGACTTCTTCACCTTGACCTTGATGGTCTTTGTCACAGATTTCCCGCCGGCGATCGCCGACAGCCTGATCGGCTTGACGGCCCGGGCCAGTTTCTTCGGCAGCGTGGTCCTGATCGACACGTTCTTCGCCGTCGTCTCGCCACTGTTCTTCAGCTTCACTTTCAGAGTCAGGGTCTTGCCTCGCTTGACCTTGCCCGGTCCGGTCAGTTTCAGCGAGATCCTGGCCGGAGTGAGCGCGCGAGCCGATCCGGTCAGCGGCACAGACTGGTCGATGTTGCCGGTCAGGTGAAGGGAGGCCTGATGGCTACCGACCGCGGTCGGCTTGTAGGTGAGCTGGACATTGCACTCCTCACCCCGGACCTTGTTGGTGCAGCTGCCACCCACGAACTCGGCCGAGAAGAAGGTGGCATCGGAACCTTCAACGGCAGGCGCGTCCAGGTTGAGCGGCGCGTCACCGTTCGACAGCACCCTCATCGTGATCGTCTTCGTGTCTCCGACCTTGATCTGACCGAAGGCCTCGTCCAGGGGCAGGTTCGCATAGGCCTCGACCCCGCGGCCACTCAGGCCGATGTCGACGGTGCCGAAATTGCCTTCGAACCTGGCGGATGCCGATTTGCCGGCGATCGAGGTCGGGGTGAAGGTGACGACGGCCTGACAGAAGAGACCGGTGTTGGTCAGGCCCGTGCAGCTGTTCGGCACATCGACATCGAACATGGCTGCGCTCGACCCCTGGATCGTCGGTGAATCCGGAGCGATGAGCAGCGGCGCAGTGCCGGTCGAGTAGATGTTGAGCACGGCGGTGCCGGACTGTCCGATCTCGACGTCGCCAACGTCAACGTTCTCCGTGCTGAACTCGATGTCACCCTCGATCAGGGTTGCGGTGACCGGGATCTCGGAATTACCGACGCTGGTGTAGATCGAGACGGCGGAATTGTTGGCTCCGGCGAGGACGTTGTCGGCCTTGAAGGTGACGTTCAGCTCGCAGTCGTCCCCGGGGGCCAGGACCAGATCGTCCGTGCACTGGGCCACATCGAGGATGTACGAGTTCGCCTGGCCCACATGCATGTCGATGTCGTTGATCTTGAGGTTCGAATTGCCGTCATTCGAGAGAGTCAGGGTCCGATTCGGGGCCGGCGCGGTGTACGGGTCGACGTTTCCGAAAGCGATCGCCGCCGGATCGGTGGCAAGGTGACCCTGGACCGCGGTCGCGGTGAGCAGGATCGTCTGCGGATTCTCTTCAGATGTGTTGTTGCTGATCACGAGGCTGGCCGACCTGGGTCCCGGGTTCTCGAGCGGCCGGAGGTTTACGGTGACGTCACAGGTCTCGTCCGGCTCGATGTTGGCGCAGCCCGGCTGGGTCACGAAGAAGAACTCTTCCGAGTCGGCCCCGGCAAGGGTCGAGGTGGTTTCAAGGGGGGAATCACCGTCGTTCTCGATGGTGAAGGTCTGCGCGGTTCCGTAATCCCCGATCGGGACGTTCCCAAAATTGTGATTGAACGGGGTGACATTGATGCCCGGATCAATGCCGGTCCCCTGGACACCGAACGCGTTGTCTGCCGCGGGATTCGTGGTGTTGACGAAGACGGTCGTATTGAGGGTGCCCACGCTCAGGGGTGTGAACTTGAGGGTCACGTCGCAGGTGTCGAAGATGTTGAGAGTCACGCCCACGCAGGTGTCGCCGGTGATGGCGAAGTCATCGCTACCGGGGGCATCCGGATAGACGGAGAAGGAAGTGATCTCGACCGGGTCTCCGACGGATTCGATCGTCAGCGTCCTCGTGTTCGAACCACCGAGGTGGATGTTGCCGAACGGGTTGAGAGCCGGACCGTTCGGCATCAGCAACTGCGGAGCGGCAAGTGCGCTTGAAGCAGGAACCAGCAGCGCGATCGCAGCGAACAGCGAAATAACAAGACCCCTGTGAAACATCGGACTCCCTCGGTCGGTTGGCGGGTTCGCAGTTTACGAACACCGTTCGGAAAGAATAGGTGCGGCCTCGTCGCGGGGAGCGGTTAGTCTCGGAACGTGAGGAAACTTGCGTCAGCCCTGGCAGGTCTGTTGATCGTCGCGGGAGCCGTTGTTGGTGTATCGCCGGCGGGGGCTGCCGAAGAATCA
>JAGQUQ010000091.1 GCA_020438425.1 Solirubrobacterales bacterium | reverse complement strand
GTGATGGATCAACATGATCGAACGGGTCTCCAGCTTGCGCTGCGAGATCGCTAGGGAGCGGATTACGTCGTCGGTGATCACCCCGCCGGCGTTCCTGAGGATGTGGGCCTCGCCGTCCTGCAGTCCGAGCGCCTTGAACACGTCGAGTCGCGAATCCATGCAGGTGACGATGGTCAGCTGACGGCTCGGCTTGACATCGAGAAACTGATCGGGAACCCGGGATGAAAACTCCCGGTTGTTCTCGACCAGCTCGTCGATCACATCCATGACGGCTTCCCTTCGGGGCCGGCTACTGGCTCTGGACGTCTTCCAGATCGACCACGAAGACGAGCGTCGAGTTGCCCGGAATCGTGGGCGGGCTGCCCTGCGGTCCGTAGCCGAGGTCGGGCGGAATCACCAGGACCCGGCGGCCGCCGACCTTCATGCCGGCCACGCCTTCGTCCCAGCCCTTGATCACCTGGCCGCCGCCGAGCGTGAACTCGAACGGCTCGCCGCGATCCCAGGAGGCGTCGAACTCCTTGCCGTTGTCGTAGAGCGCGCCGACGTACTGGACCTTCACGGTGTCGCCTTCCTTGGCTTCGGTGCCGTCACCGACGACGATGTCCTTCTTGACCAGAACGGTCGGGGCGGTTGCCGACGAACCGCTCAGCTTGGGTCGTTCTTCGAGGTCTTCCGAGACCTGAGAGATGGTCTCGTCCGAAACCGAACCCGAGGCGGAGTCATCCGAGTCGCCGCCACCGCGGCCGATCAGGATGACGGCGACCAGGGCGCCGATCAGTACGAGCAGGCCAATGAGAACCCCAAGCTTGCGATCCATGGCCCGGATACTACGGACTGGGTCGCGGGCGGGTGTGCCGGGGCGGTTAGTGTCTGGCCAATGAAGTCTCTCCTCTCCCTCCCGGTGGGTCCCAAGGCCCGCTGGGTCACCGTGATCCTTTGGTTCCTTGCGATGTTCGTGGTCTTCGGGACCAACATCCCCGGCAAGTTCGCCGACGCCGAGAACAACGAGTCGATCTCCTACCTGCCGGGCGACGCCGAAGCGACCCGCGCCCTCGACGCCCAGAAGGAGCTGACCGGCTCCGAAGAAGCACCGATCGTGATCGTGTACCGGCGCGACGGCGGTCTGACCCCGGCCGATCAGAAGCAGATCAGGCAGGACCTGGCTGAGCTGAACAGCGAGGTCGAAGGGACCAGCGCGCCGTTCAAGCGATCCGACCAGGCGCAGGACGGATCGGCCGTGATCGTCACCTCTTCGATCACCGCGACCGGCGAGGCCGAAGACCTGCTCGACCCGGTCGAAGATGCGCGGGCAATAGTCAGCGGTGACGAGGGCGGTCTGGAGGTGGCCCTGACCGGTCCGGCCGGTTTCGGCGCCGACTCGATCAAGGTCTTCGAATCGATCAACGGCACCCTTTTCGCGGCTGCCTTCGGCCTCGTCTTCATCCTGCTGATCCTGATCTACCGCTCGCCGTTCCTGCTCTGGCTGCCGCTGATCGCGGTCGGCTTCGCCGAGATCGGCGCGCGGGCGGTTGGGTTCGGGCTGACCGAGCTGGGAATCACCGTGAACGGCCAGTCCTCGTCGATCCTTTCCGTGCTCGTGCTGGGTGCCGGCACTGATTACGCGTTGCTCCTGATCAGCCGATATCGGGAGGAGCTGAGACATCGCGAGAGCCGGACCGAGTCGATGCGGATCGCCCTCCAGAGTGCCGGCCCGGCGATCGTCGCCTCCGGCATGACGGTGATCGCGGCCCTGCTCTGCCTTTCGCTGGCCGAACTCAACTCGACCGCCTCGATGGGTCCGATCGGCGCTACCGGAATCTTCATGGCGATGCTCTCGATGCTGACCCTGTTGCCGGCGATGCTGGTTATCGCCCCGCGTTTCGTGTTCTGGCCGCGGGTGCCGCGCGAAGGCACCGGCGGTGCCGACGCCGAGCACGGGCCCTGGCGGCGACTCGGCGACCGCATCGCCCGGCGCCCCCGCACGGTCTGGATCGCCGCGGTCGTGGTGCTCGGCGTGATGTGCCTCGGACTGCTCAACTTCGACAACGGCCTCACCTCATCCAACGGCTTCGTCGAAGACGTCGAAGCGGTCGAGGGGCAGGAGCTGATCGGCCAGTCCTTCCCCGGCGGGGCCAGCGTGCCGACCGAGATCGTCGTCTCCGATCAGGCGACTGCGAAGCAGGTCTCCGCTGCGGTCAAACAGGTGGACGGCGTGGCCGCGGTCCAGCCCGGTTTCACCAGCCCGGAAGGTGCCGTGGTCAACGCGATCCTCGAACCGGAGGCCTACTCGACCGAAGCCTTCGAACTGATCCCGCCGATTCGTGAAGCGGCCCACGAGGCCAGCGACGGCACGGCTCTGGTCGGAGGCGGAACCGCGGTCGAGTACGACATCCGCGACGCCAACGAGCGTGACGTCAAGGTGATCGTGCCGATCGTCCTGCTGGTCGTGTTGCTGATCCTGATCGCCCTGCTCAGGGCACTGGCGGCCCCGCTGATCCTGATGGGGACGGTCGTACTCAGTTTCTTCGCGGCCCTCGGCGTCGGCTTCCTCGTTTCCGACATCGTCTTCGGCTTCCCCGGGGTCGACCCCTCGCTACCCCTTTACGTCTTCGTGTTCCTGGTGGCGCTCGGCATCGACTACAACATCTTCCTGATGGCCAGGGTCCGGGAGGAGACCGAGACCCACGGCACGAGGGAAGG
This sequence comes from Solirubrobacterales bacterium, assembly GCA_020438425.1. GTDB lineage: Bacteria > Actinomycetota > Thermoleophilia > Solirubrobacterales > 70-9 > 67-14. Next base: position 4,728 of record JAGQUQ010000091.1, on the reverse strand, counting down.
CATGTTGCGCGGCCTGGCGGTGACCGGTGGCGTGATCACTTCGGCCGGCATCGTGCTGGCCGGCACCTTCTCGGTGCTGGCCGTGCTGCCGCTGATCTTCCTTTCCGAGATGGGTTTCACGGTCGCCTTCGGGGTGCTGCTCGACACCTTCCTGGTCAGATCGATCCTCGTGCCGGCGCTCACCCTCGACATCGGCTCGAAGATCTGGTGGCCTTCGAGTCTCGCCAACAAGAGCGACGAGGCCGACTCGTTAGCCTGAACGCGACCCCCGAAACACCTCAACCAGTCGAACTACCGAGAGGAACAGATGGCAGCCAGAGGCAGTGCGCAGTGGGATGGAGATCTGAAGACCGGCAGCGGCAGCTTCACCGCCGGCGATTCGCTGAGCGGCGAGTACTCGTTCAAGTCACGCTTCGAGGACGGCCCCGGAGCCAACCCCGAGCAGCTGGTCGCGGCCGCCCATGCTTCCTGTTTCTCGATGGCTCTCTCGCTGGTGCTGGGTGAGGCCGGCACCCCGCCGGAGCAGATCAAGACCGATGCCAAAGTGACCCTCCGCATGCTCGATGAAGGACCGACCATCACCAAGGTCGATCTCGTGACCGTGGCGAAGGTTCCGGACAGCGACGAGGCTGCGTTCCAGCAGGCTGCCGAAGCGGCCAAGTCCGGCTGCGTGATCTCGAGGGCCCTGGCTGGCGTTCCCGAGATCACCCTCGAGGCAACCCTCGAGTCCTAGTTTCTACAGGGCGAGCGGCGCGACGTACAGCCCTTCGGGGTCGTACTCGTGCCGGATCGCCCGGAGGGCTTCGATCGCCTCTTCCGGGAAGCAGTTCGCGCAGGTCGATCCGGCGATCGCGAAGTTGTAGAACTGGCGGCCTGATTCCCAGGGGCTGACCGACTCGAAGATCCGGGCCAGGTCTTCCCCGGTCTTCCCGGCGGTTCCCGGATCGGTTGCCAGGCCGACTCCGAAGGCGATGAACTCGCCGTCGATCCGGTTCGCGACACCGCCATTCTCGTCCGGGCGCCCGAGGGCCCCTCCCAGCTGGCGGAGCTCGGTCGCGATCAGTGACGAACCGGATTCACCACCGGCCGCTTCGTTGAGAGCGCCGATCAGCTCGTCGCTTACATCGTTGAGCAAGGTCGAGTTCCCGATCGCCGGGATCGGATCCTCCGGGTCACCGTGCAGCGAAGAGACCGCCGGGGCCGGCATCGGGCCCCACTGACCGAGCACCGGTTCGCCGATCCCCGCCAGCAGCGACGCGAGCGCTTCACCGTCAGCGTGATCGATCGCGACACCGTCGATCGCGACCAGTGACTTGCCGCGGATCGGCTCGGGCACCGTCTCCAGCGGCGGCAGGTTCATGAACCGGAAGCTCGTGGTCACCGAGTCCGGAGCGCTTCGGGTCCAGTCGAGCCAGGCCGAGAGGGCTTCCTCGCCCAGCTCGACCGGCCAGAAGCTGATGCCACCGAAGACTTCCCCGAGCGGCAGCAGGTCGAACTCGATCGCGGTCACCGTGGCGAAGAGACCGCCGCCACCGCGCAGCGCCCAGAACAGGTCCGGCTCGTTCTCGTGGTCGACCCGGCCGACCTCGCCGTCCGCGGTGACCACCTCGATCGCACGAACCCGGTTGCAGGCCAGCCCGTGCTTGCGGCCGTAGAAGCTGAGCCCGCCGCCGAGGTGGTAACCGACCACGCCCACGGTGGGAGAGGATCCATGCATCGCCGCCAGCCCGTGTTCGCCCGCGGCATTCACGACCGGTCCCCAGCGGGTGCCGGCACCGACCCGGGCGTAGCCTTCGGCGGCGTTGATCACCGGCTCGATGTCGATCGCCGGCTTCAGGAGCAGGGTTTCTTCCAGCGGCGGCAGGGCCACGGCGACGTGACCGGTCGCCTGGTTGGCCAGCTTGAGTCCGTTCTCGCGGGCGTAGATGACCGCCTCCTGAACCTCCGCGACGGTGGTCGGCGTGCAGACTGCGGCGGGCTTCTGGTCGCTCAGATCGAAGGCCATCCTGGCTGCGTCGTAGCCGGAATCGGACGGATTGATGAGGCTCGAAGGGGAGGTCATGGAGTCAAACTAGAGCAATCGGCACGGTCAGTTCAAGGGGTCCGGCGGGGGCTCATATCACGATCGGATCGGCCGACGTTCCGACCGCCACTCCGGGTAGTTTGCGCTGCCTTGACCCAGCCCCGGCCACAGCCCGACCCCACCCCAGGACCGGGCCGGAACCTCCCTCCCTGGCCCGGGGACCGGGGACTCAGGGCCTGGCAGACCGAGGCCCTGGCGGAACTTGCCGCCCATCCCGGCGGCAGCTTTCTGGCCTCGGCCACGCCGGCCGCCGGCAAGACCACCTTCGGCCTCCGGGTTGCCTGGGAGATGCTGGCCAGCGGAAGGGTGAGCCGGGTGGTCGTGATCGCGCCGACCACTCACATCTGCCGGCAATGGGCCGCCGACGCCGCCCGTTACGGAATCGACCTCGAACCGAACCGGCCGAACTCCGACGGGCCCGAGACTTCCGATTTCCACGGGGTCACCGTGACCTACCAGACGATCGCCGCCGGGCCCGGGGTTCACGCCGACGCCGCCCGCCGGCCGACCCTGGTCATCGCCGACGAGCCGCATCACATGGGTGACCAGGCGAGCTGGGGGGTCAGCGCCCGCCGTGCTTTCGACCACGCGACCTTCCGCCTGCTCCTCTCCGGCACCCCGTTTCGTTCCGACAACGAGGCGATCCCCTGGGTCAGTTACGACGAGGACGGGATCTCGAGCGCCGATTTCACCTACGGATACCCGGACGCCCTGGTCGACCGGGTCTGCCGGCCGATCACCTTCCTGCCATATGACGGCGAGATGGAGTGGTCGAGCGAGGGCAAGGTCTGGAACGCCGACTTCGACCTGGTCCTCCCGGCCAGCGAATCGGCCCGGCGGCTCAGGACCGCGCTGGCGGCCGACGGAGAGTGGATGGGGGAGGTGCTGCTTGACGCCGACGCCCGGCTGACCGAGGTGCGGGCGGCCGCTCACCCGGATGCCGGCGGTCTGGTCATTGCCTCCGACCAGGATCACGCCCGGGCGATCGCCGGGCGGCTCGCTTCGATAACCGGGGAAGAGCCGGAGATCGTGATGAGCGACGAGCCCGGGGCCAGCGCCCGGATCGCCGGGTTCTCCGAGTCGGACCAGCGCTGGCTGGTCTCGGTGCTGATGGTTTCCGAGGGGGTGGACATTCCCCGCCTCAGGGTCGGGGTGTACGCAACCGCGGCGAGGACGGAGCTTTTCTTCCGGCAGGTGGTCGGTCGTTTCATCCGGACCACACCCTCGCCCCGGCGCCAGATGAGTTACCTGCTCCTGCCCGCCGACAGCCGCCTGAAACAGCTTGCCTTCGAGATCGAGCGGGAACGCAGGCATGCGATCGAGCTGGGTCCCGAGCTGGCCGAAGAGCTCGAGGAGCTCGATCACGAACTGCCGGAACGCTCCGAGCCCGGCGAGGCGTTCCAGGCTCTCAGTTCCTCGGCCGCCGAACTCGATGACGCGATCCTCGCCCAGACGACCATGCAGCTCTTTGCCACCGATGAACTCGACCAGACGCCACCTCCGGAAAAGACCCTGGCTTCGGCACCTTCGAAGAAACCCCTGAAGACCCTCGCCCCGAAATCGGATTCCGCCTTCGCGGTGCGGGAGCGGCTGCGCGAGGAGCGCAAGGAACTGGTCGCCGACGTTTCGCGCAAGACGGGGGAGAGCTACCAGCAGATCAACGGCCGGATCAACCGCGAGCTCGGCGTGGACTCGGTCAGCAAGGCAACCCGGGACGAGTTGGAGCGGGGAAACGCGCTGCTGGAGCGGGATCTCCGCATCTAGGGCACGAACGGCTTTCCAAAGCCATTCGCGTACTTTCGAAGAAACTTCGCGTTCCGGGTTTTGGACGGAGATTTTCGGGTACTCTCGTCTGCGCGCAGTTCCGCGATTTCAATTAGGGAGAAGGTTTCAACAGATGTATGCCGCCCAGAGCCTGCCGGGACCCTTGGAGGTTTCCGCCGCCGCTCCGTTGCCGGAAGGGTCCCGCACGGCCCTGATGGTGATCGACATGCAGAACGACTTCGTCGAGACCGGGGCACCCCGCCAGGTTTCCGGGGCGATGGAAATCGTGCCGGCCATCGCCAACGCGATCGAGCGGATGCGGGTCCAGGGGGACCTGATCGTCTGGGCCTGCCGGGCCTACTCGCTTGACGGTTCGAATGTCGAAGCCGCCCGCAAGCCCCAGTTCCTGAGGAACCCGTACGCGGTGGCCGGAACCCGGGGCGCCGACCTGGTCGACGGGCTGAACCCCTGGCCCGAGGACCTGAGTCTGGTCACCCCTTCCTACTCGGCCTTCTTCCGGACCGACCTCGACCTGAAGCTGCGCGAAGCCGGGGTCTCGAAGATCGTTGGCTGCGGCGTCGATCTTTCCCGCTGCGTCCGGGCGACCCTGGTCGAAGCGGTATCACTCGGGTACGAGTGTTCGGTGCTCGGCCCGGCCGTCGCCAGCCGGAACGATCAGGCGCTCAACGCGAACCTGGCTGACATGGCCGACCTCGACATCACGGTCGAGGAGTAGCGCCTAAGCGGACGTCTTCCGCCGCTTCCAGGGCCACTTCACTCCGCGGCGGTCCTTGAGGATCCGCTGGGCGGCGTTGTGACCTGAGGCGGCGGTTACTCCGCCTCCCGGGTGGGTGCCGGCGCCGCAGAGGTAGAGGCCGTCG
>JAGQUQ010000090.1 GCA_020438425.1 Solirubrobacterales bacterium | reverse complement strand
TGATCTCGGCCAAGCTCGGGGAGCCTGATTTCGACCCCCATGGCGACCCGATCCCTGACCGGGACCTCGAGATCACCGAAACCGAGACGACCGCCCTGGCCGATCTCGCTCCCGGCGATCTAGCCAGGTTCGTGCGCGTGTCCGACTCCAACCCGGAGATGCTCGCCTACCTCAGTCAGTGCGGGATCGCGGTCGGCGACCAGCTTGAACTGGTCGATCGTCAGCCCTTTGACGGTCCGATCACAGTCAAGATCGGTGGCGAGACCCACGTGCTCGGCCTGACCCTCGCCCAGGCGATGCGGGTCGACCACAACGGCTGAAGCCGCTCAACCCGGGGTCGGACCGCCCGGGGTCGTGATTCCGCCGGGCCCGCCCGGGATCGGGGTCGGATCCGGGGGAGTCGGGGTCGGATCAACCGGGTCAACCGGGTCGACCGGATCGGTCGGGGTCGGCGTGGTCGGGTTCGAAGGCTCGACCGGATCGGTCGGGTTGGTCGGCGTCTGTCCTCCGCCCGACGGGTTGGAAGGATTGCCCGAACCGCCACCGGACGGTGAGCCTCCCGACGGCCGCGGATTGCCCGGCCCGGAACCCTGCCCGCCCGGGTCGTCACCTCCGGTTGTGGCAATTGCCGTGGTCTCCTCCGGCCGATCGGCTGCCCTGGCCTGCTGGCGGTCACGATCCCGACGGGCCGCCTTCCGGACGCCGGGCCGCTCGATCTTCTTGCCCTGTGAAGCGGGCTTGATGATCAGCTGTCTGATCTCGCCGCGACGCTCGGGGGCGTTGGCTTCGGCCAGCAGGAGAAACGCGAAGAGGGCGGCGACCAGCACCGAACCGGCACCGACCAGGGCGGCTCGTTTGACGTTGCTGGCCGGAGGCTGCTCGCGAGCCAGTCCGTCGTCGACCGAAGGATCGGGATCCGGACGCTCGACCTCGCTCCAGTCGTGACCGGTGACCTCGCTGGCCCGGGCCATCACCTCCCGGAAGACCCAGGCGGCCGGGAGCACCGGAGCCCAGGCGCGGTAGGAAACCCCGGCTTCGGCCATCTCCTCGCTGGCGACCCGGCAGTTCGCGCAATCGGCGAGATGGCCGTCCAGCCAACTTCCGTCCTCCAGGACCTCGCCGTCCTGACGGCAGGCGATCTCTCCGTGAGCCCGTTCGCAATCCGCGGTCGCGAACGCAACCGACGCGGCCGCGCCGATCCGCATCTCCTTGCGCAGCGCGATTCGGGCACGGGAGATCAGCTGGGCAACGGCGTTCGACTTCATCTCCATGACGCCGGCGATCTCGTCGTAGCTCAGTCCATCGAGCTCCCTCAGGGCGAGCACTTCGCGCTGCCGTTCCGGAAGCTTCTGGTTGGCCAGCTGGACCGCGCTCTCCTGTGAGCCGGCCAGGGCGGCCCGCTCCGGATCCGTCTCGAGATCAGAGAGTTCGCCCCGGAAGGGGGCTTCAGCCTGCTCGGGGACCGCGCCGGTCGGCTCCATCTTTTTCCGCTTGGTGATCACGTCGTACCCGGCGTTCCTGGCGGCGGTGTAGAGATACGCTCCGAACTGGAGATTCTCCTGGTCGAGGTCGGGCAGTTTCGCCATGACCTTGATGAAGGCGTCCTGGGTTGCGTCTTCGGCTTCATGCCGGTCACCGAGCAGCCTGAGCAGGTAATTGAAGATGCGCCGTTCGTACGACTCGTAGAGTCGTGCGAATGCCGGGCCGTCCCCCTCGGCGGCAGCCCGGACGAGGTTTGATTCCTCAGGCCCGGAGAGCATCGTTCAAATGTAACACCGCTCCGGGCCTGAAGGATCATTTTCCGACACCTTTCGCTTCCGTGCTACTTGATGCCGGGTCCGACCAGGAGGCCATTTTTCCTGATCGAAGCTTTGTTTCCGGCCAGATCAGCCGATTTCACGAACACGGTCACCTTGCGGGCGACGCTGCTCTTCCTGACCAGCTTCCGGACGGGCCCGGCCAGCCTGATTGCGACCTTGCCGCCCTGGCCGGCCTCGACCTCGAAGCTGGCCTTTCCGAGCGTGACCTTCCGCTTCTTTCCTCCGGACTTGACCCTGGTCCTGGTCTTCACCGTCACGGTGCCCTTGCAGGGTCCGGAGATCTCCGACTGCGGGCATCGAACGGTCACCGTGGCCCGTCCGGCCCGGTCGACCCTGATCGAGGAAGCCGGGATCTTCACCGCGGCCGAGTTGTCCGGTGCGATGCGCCACATCTCCGACCCGGACACGCCGTTATTGGCCGAGAAGTGGAGCGAGTTGCCGAAGGGGGTGAAGTCATACGGTTCCCCGGAATCGCTGCCGGGCAGAATGTCCAGCAGCATGCGGGGCTTGCCGCCTTCGAGCACCCAGAGCTCGTGTCCGTGGATATCGTCATCGGCTGCGAAGTAGATCCTGCCCTTGAAGGTGGTCAGGTTGTAGGGGTTCGAGTCCTCTTCGCCGGGCACCATGTCCGCCACCTGCTGGACGACATTTCCGTCGGTCCGCCAGAGCTCGTTGCCCTGGGCCTCGGTGTCGGCCCGGAAGTAGAGCTGGCCGTTCAAATCAGCGAAGTGGTTCGGGCCCGAACCCCAGGAGCCGGGGTTGATGTCGGCCAGCTGCTCAACCGTGGCAACCGGGCTGGCGCCGTCGGTTCGCCACAGCTCGTTTCCGGTCGATCCGTCACTGGCGCTGAAGTACAAGTGCCCTCCCGAAACGTGGAAGTTCTGGGGGTTGGCATCATCGGCACCCGGGTCGATGTCACCGACCAGCTGGATCGGACCGCCGTTGGTCCGCCAGAGCTCGTAGCCATTGGCGGCCGACCTGGCGGAGAAATAGATCTGGCCGTTGAAGGCGGTCAGGTCTCTCGGATATGAACTGTTCGCACCGGGATTGACGTTGCCGACCAGCGAGGCGATGCTGCCGTCGGTCCGCCACAGTTCCTCGCCGCTCAGACCGTCGTCGGCGATGAAGTAGAGGTGGTTGCCGAAGAGCGTGTACAGGGACGGGTTCGAGCCGCTGCCACCCGGCCTGACGTCCTTGATCATCGTGACGCTGTTTCCGTCGAAGGTCCAGATCTCACGGCCCACCCCGAGGTTCTCGGCCGAGAAGACGAGCTTGCCACCGAGCACGGTCAGGTCGCTTGCGTTCGAAGACGGCAAACCCGGCCAGACATCGGCGACCAGTTCGGTCGTCGTGCCATCGGTGCGCCAGAGTTCACGGCCATGGTCATCGTCCTCGGCCGTGAAGTAGAGCCGTCCCTGGAACGGCGTCAGATCCGATGCCTCGCTGTGCTTGGGACCGGGGTTCACTTCCGGGGTCATCGTTGCCTTGCCGTCCTGGAGCTGCCAGATCTCGTTTCCGGTCCCTGGGGTCGCCGCGGTGAAGTAGAGCTTGCCACCGACCGGCGTGAAGCCGCTCGCGCCGGAGCTGCTCGGTCCCGGGTAAAGATCAGCGAACTGATGGGGAACCATCGCGGCGGCAGCCTGGGAGGCGCCGGCGAGGAGGATCGACGCGGCGAGCGCGGTCAGGACGGAGATGAAGGCGGTGGTGAATTTCCTGGAACTCATTTTTCTCTCTCGTTTCGTTTGGAATGCCTAGCGGAGCCCGGCTCCGGTCAGGCGGGATGCCTTCCTGACCGAAGTGGTGTTGCCGGCTCCGTCGCGGGCCTTGACCTGGATGGTCAGCTTGCGGGCCGCCCGGGTCTTCCGGACCAACCTGCGGACCTTTCGGTTCAGCTTCAGGAGGACCGTGCCCGCCTGGCCGGGATCGGCGCTGAACTTGCCCTTGCCGATCGTCACCTGGCGACGCTTGCCGCCGAACCCGACCTTGCCCCGGGTCTTCACGGTCACCGTGCCCAGGCAGGGCCCGGAGATCTCGGAGATCGCGCAGCGGACCTTGACCCTGGCCCGGCCGGCCCGGTCCACCCGGATCGTTGCCGCCGGGATCGTGACCTTGACCTTGCGGTCGTCGGTCAGTCGCCAGACCTCAGTGCCGCTGGTCCCGTCGTCGGCGGAGAAGTAGAGCGACCCGCCGAATGTGGTGAACCCGTAGGGATCGCCCGAATCGCTTCCGGGCAGGATGTCCCGGACCAGCTCGGGCGGGCTGCCGTCGGTGAACCAGACCTCGTGGCCATGCTGCTGGTCGTCTGCGGCGAAGTAGATGCCTCCACCGAAGACGGTCAGGCCGCCGAGATTCGACCCTTCCTCGCCCGGGTTGAGATCGGCCATCAGCTCCGCTCCGGTACCGCTGGACACGAAGAGCTCATCCCCGATCCCGGCTCCGTCGGCCTTGAAATAGAGCTGGCCTTCGAAGACCGTCATCTGACTCGGGTACCCGTCCTCCGGGCCGGGGTTGATGTCGGCCACCTGGGTCACATCGGCAACCGGCTGGGCACCGTCGGTCCGCCAGAGCTCATGACCGGTGACGCCGTCATCGGCCCGCAGGTACAGATGACCACCCATCACTTTGAAGTTCTGGGGAGTAGAGCCGGAAGCGCCGGGCCTGATGTCCTCGACGATCGAGGTCATCACCCCGTTGGTCCTCCAGAGCTCGTTGCCCAGCCCGTTGGCGGCGCTGAAGTAGAGGAAGCCGCCCATCTCGGTGAAGTTGGCCGGGTTCGAGTTCGCGGCTCCGGCAGCGATGTTGGCGACGAGCGTTACCGAGTTTCCGTTCGACCGCCAGAGCTCGTTGCCGGTGGCGCCGTTGTCGGCCCGCAGGTAGAAGTGGTCGGCGAGCCTGGTGAAGTCGTAGGGGTTGGAGCCGGCGGCCCCGATGCGGAGGTCCTGGATCATCGACGCGGAGTTGCCGTCGAACTTCCAGGGTTCGTAGCCATTGGTCCCGTTGTCGGCCGAGAAGACGAGCAGGTCATCGATGACCGTCATCTCGTGCAGGTCGGATGAGTCCGGGCCGGGGTTTATGTCGGCCACCATCTCGGTGGTCTGCCCGTCGGTCCGCCACAACTCGCTGCCGCTGGCAGGGCTCGCGGCACGGAAGTAGAGCCGGCCCTGGTACTCGATCAGCCCGGACGGTTCAGAACTCTGCTGGCCTGGGTTTATGTCGGCGACCATCACAGGCTTGCCGGCTTCGAGCCGCCAGAGCTCGCTGCCGTGAACACCGTCGTAACCGGCGAAATACAGCTTTCCACCCGCTTCCGTGAAGCTGTAGGGGTTGCCGGTACTCGGACCGGGATTGATCTCGGCCAGCCGGTGCGGCACGATTTCCGCATGGGCGCTGGTGCTGTTCAGGCCGAGTACGCCGAAAGCGACCGCCAGCATTCCTGCCGCGATCGCGAGAAGCATCCGAAGCCCCGGGGCTCCCGTGTTGCCTGATGTTTCGCTGTTTGAAGACATTGGTTCCTCTCTCGGATTGGCGGGCTCCGGAAAGCCCTTTCATCCGTGTAACGAGGAACCCGCCCGTTACTTACGCGGGCGCGGAAGAGTTTTTTTAATGGTCAGACCGCGACCAGCAGGCCGGTCAGGTAGAGCGAGAGGGCGCCGATCGCCATCGCCGCGGCAGTGACCGGTGTAAGCAGCTTCCCGGCCTTGTCTCTCATTGCGGGAAGCAGCTGGATGACGACCTGGGCAATCGCCCCGACCCCGATCCCGATCAGGGCGGCCGCGATTTCGGGACTGCCGACTGACCCTCCGATCAGGGCGCCAAGGATTGCCGGGCCCCCGGCGATCAGCCCGAAGCCGAGCAGGCGCCAGGGCCGTATCTTCTCCTCGGCCAGCGGCGCGACGATGGCCAGGCCTTCGGTCGTGTTGTGGATCGCGAAGCCGACGATCAGGAAGGCACCGAGGGCGAGTTCGCCGATCGCGTATGCGGACCCGATCGCCAGCCCCTCACCGAGGTTGTGCAGGCCGATCCCGATCGCCACCATCAGCGCGAGCTGCCACGGTGAAGCTCCGGACTGCTCGGCCCGCTGGCGCCGGTTCTTCATCCAGAGGTCGATCCCCGAAAGGAGCAGGAAGGCGAGCGCCGCGGTCAGGAACACGAGGGCGGCTCCACCGAAGACGCCGCCCCCGGCCGCGCTCAGCTCCAGGGCGTCGAAGGTTCCGTCGATCGCGAGAAAGCCGAGCAAGCCGACCGTGAAGGCGATCAGGGCGGTGATCCAGCGCTGGCCTCCCCGCCTCAGCACCGGCAGGACGATCATCCCGAGCGTCACCGGGATCACTCCGATGTAGAGCCCGATGATGATCATCGAAAGCAGGAAGTCCCCGTCGGTTTTCGGCGTTTCCACCGCGGCGGCGATCTCGGCGGGGATCAGCACCCCGGTCGATGTCATCAGGTCGATCAGGTACGGCGAACCCTCGACCCAGGGGTACTTGAGGGTGACGGTTCCCGACTCGAGACGGTCGATCGGTTCGCCGCCCCCGTCGAAACCGACGTAGGCATCGTTGACGATCGCCTGCTGCACGGTGACCGGATCCGGTCCGGCGTTGCGGAGATGAAGTTCGATCTCGCCCGGGTTGAGGACGGTTCGCTCGACCCTGAGGTCCTCGATCGGGGGGCCCTGCCGCTCGGGGAGAGTGTCCTTGCCGAGGAGCGCCAGGGCGACCAGGACCGCGGCGATCACCGCGACCACGCCGGCCGCCAGTGCCCAGAGGGGAATGCGGGCCGTACGGTTCAATCAACTACCTCGAAGAAACCCATCCACCCGAGTTCGGCGAACTCCGACTTGTGGGCATGGAACATGTACTTGCCGGTGAACGGGAACCGCATCTCGAGCACGGCTCGCTGGCCCTGAACCTGGGAGATCGTGTCTGTGAACTCGACCGGTTCGAGGCTGGTTCCGGTCGGGAAGAACTGGAAGAAGTTCGCGTGAAGGTGGAACGAGTTGATCGGGTCGTACTCGAGCATGTTGGTCAGGTAGACCCTCACCAGCTGGTCCCGCTTGACCCGGATCGGGTGGTACATGTAATGGAAGGGGATGCCGTTGACGAAGTAGAACTGATTGCCCTGCGCGTCGAGGTTGGTGTTCCAGCCACCCTGGACCATCACCATCTCGTCGGCTTCGGGGCGACCCCCGGGCGGATCGATGATCAGCGTTCCGTACATCCCGCGGGCGATGTGTTCGGCCAGCGGGTTGGCGTGACAGTGAAAGAGGTGGAGTCCAAACGGTTCGGCCGTGAACTCGTAGGTCGTTCTGTCCCCGGGCTGGATCAGCCCGGCCCCGATTCCGGGAACGCCGTCCATGGCCGCCGTGTGGATGCCGTGAAAGTGAATGGTGTGGGGATGGATCGATCCGTTTCCGAAATGGATTCGAAGCAGATCGCCGGCGTTGCACCTGAGCGTCCTTCCGGGCACCTGACCGTCGTAGGTCCAGGCCGGGAAGAAGACGCCGGGAGCGACCTCTATGTCCTTGTCGATTGCGTTGATTTCCCATTCCCTCAGGGTGCGCCCATCCGGCAGTTTCGAGGTCACCCCCCAATCGAAATGGCGCAGGAAGCGGTCGGGGTCGAAGCCGTTGGCGCGGGCCGGGTCAAACGACTCTCCGTCACGGAGCACCGGACC
>JAGQUQ010000008.1 GCA_020438425.1 Solirubrobacterales bacterium | reverse complement strand
CCTGGCCGTCATCCCGACCGGAGTCACGCCCGCGGTCATCGTCGCGGCTGCCCTTCCGGTCCCGACCCGAGTCGCGGCTGCCACGGCGGTCGCGATCACCCTTGCGGCCGCGATCACGGTCACCCCGGCGACGGCGACTGCCCCCACCGGAGTTGCCGGAACCATCCGAGCCGGAGGAGTCCCCGTCCCCGGCGCCATCCGAACCCCCGAGCTTCTCAATCAGCTCTTCCCGGCGTAGCAGGCGGAACTTCTCGATGCCAGCCTTGCCGGCGAGCTCGTGGAGCTCGGCCAGAGTCTTCGATTTGAGGTCTGACATGTCAGCCTTTGTTGGCGGCCACCAGGCCACTCAGCCACTCGCCGAACTCGGGGCGGCTCTTCCAGTCCTCTTCGAACTTGGCGGCGCCCTCGGTGGTCAGCGGGTGATTGAGCATCTGGTGGAAGACCTTGGCCGGAACGGTGGCGATGTCGCAGCCGAGCGAGGCGGCGGTGACCATGTGCTCCGGGTGACGGATCGAGGCAGCCAGGACTTTCGACTCGAGGCTGCTGGAGCGCAGCACGTCACAGATCTCTTCGACGACCTTGGCCGAATCGACCGAGATGTCGTCGAGCCGGCCCATGAAGCAGGAAACGAAGGTGGCTCCGGCCGAAGCGGCCAGCAGGGCCTGGTTCGGCGAGAAGACGAGGGTCATGTTGACCATCGCCCCGTCATCGGTGAGGGCCCTGGTCGCCTTCAGTCCCTCGGGACCGAACGGGACCTTGACCGTCACGTGCTCGTGGAGTGTGCGCAGGGCCTGACCCTCGGCGATCATTCCCTCGGCATCGGGTGAGACGACTTCGGCCGAAGTGGGTCCGTTGACCAGGTTCGCGATCTTGCGGATGATGTCACCGGGGTCACCGTCTTCCTTGGCGAGCAGGGAGGGATTGGTGGTCGCGCCGCTCAGCACGCCCCAGCTTGCAATCTCCTCGACCTCGGAAACGGCACCGGTGTCAATGAAAAGTTCCATGACCCGAATGGTATTGAGTCTTGCGGTCAGGCTCCGGCCGGGTTGAGGCCTTCCGCCTTCAGGGTCTCCAGCCAGGAGTCGATCTGATGCTTTTTCTCGATGTCTCCCCAGCCCAGACCCCGGGCCATCACCGTGGCGAGCGGTTCGACCGATTCGGCGGTCGCAAGACTGGAAGCAGCGGTCAGGCCCAGGCGGGTGCGCCTGAGGAGCACGTCGGCCAGCGAACGGGCCTGCTCGAAATCGATCGCGATCTGCGCCTCGGCCATCAGGTCGGGCAAGCCTTCGACAATCGGCTTGGCGAGCTCGGGATCCGCCTCGGCCAGCCGCACTACCCCGCGCGCCGCGTGCCCGTAACGGAAGGCGAGCTGGGCCAGGGATTCCTTGCTGACCCCTTCGGGCGCGTTCAGTTCGGCCGGGTCGATTTCCATCCCGAGCGGAATCTCCGCGGTCTGGCACCTCGCTTCGCGGCCGGCCCGCTCGACGATCCGGTCCACCGTCTGCTTGGCCATGCGGCGCCAGGTGGTCAGCTTGCCACCGGTGATCGTCAGCATTCCCGACGATGTCTCGTAGAGCTCGGCCTGGCGGGAGATGTCAACCGACTTACGGGGGTCGCCGGTGCTGATCAGCGGCCGGACTCCGGCGTAGGCGCCGACGATGTCCGAGTCGGTAAGCGAGAGGTCCATGAACTCGTTGACGGCGTTCATCAGGTACTCGATGTCGTCGCCGGTCGCGGCAACCTCCTCGATGCCGCCTTCGTGGTCGACATCGGTCGTGCCGACCAGGGTCCGGCCATACCAGGGCAGGGCGAAGATCCTGCGGCCTTCGCCGGCCGGCACGATGCAGGCGGCCTTTCCCATATCGACGTCGTCGGAGGAAAAGAGAAGGTGGGCGCCCCGGCTCGGAGCGATCTTCGGGATGTCCTCTTCCCGCTCGATCTCACCGGGACGGATCTGGTCGGCCCAGACCCCGGTCGCGTTGACGACATTGTCGGCTTCGACCACCACGGTCTCTCCGGAGGCGGCTTCGGTGAACTCGACCTGGCGGGCCTTGCCGTTCACCTCGATGACCCGCTCGACCCGGGCGCCGTTCAGGCAGACCGCTCCGAAACGCTGAGCTTCCCCGAGCACGGTCAGGACCAGCCGGACGTCATCGGTCTGGCAGTCGTAGAAGAGATAGGCCGATTCCGGATCGCGCTTCTCGAGCGCCGGCACCAGGTCGAGCAGTTCATCCCGGTCGACCGTGCGGTGACGGTCCGGTGACCATGATTCCTCGGCCTCGGCCGGGCGGCGTCGCCAGCGGCGCTCCCGCCGGTTGCGGCCGCCGGTTGCTCCGGCCAGCACGTCGTATGCGTTGAGCCCCAGTCCCAGCTTGCGGTCAGGTTTGTCCTCACCAAGGGTCGGCACGAGGAAAGGGGTCGGGTAGACGAGATGCGGGGCCAGCTCGACCAGAAGCTGCCGCTCGAGCAACGCCTCACGAACCAGGCCGACGTCAAAGTTCTCGAGGTACCTGAGTCCTCCATGGACCATCTTCGAGGAGCGCGATGAAGTTCCGATCGCGTAGTCGCGGCCCTCCAGCAGGGCGACCGAGTATCCGCGGGAAGCGGCGTCAAGGGCCACCCCGGCCCCGGTGATTCCGCCGCCGATTACCACGACCTCGAAATGTGCCCCGGCGATCGCTTCGAGCGACTCGCTTCGACCTACCAACGGAACCGCCGCGCGAGCAGGATCGTGCCGCCGCAGAGCGCTCCGCTGACTCCCAGGGCGATCAGGATCGCAATCACCGGCGACGGCTGGGGCCCGGCCTCGGAAGCGGCCAGCACCTCGGCGCTCGGCGCTTCAGGCACCAGCGAAACGGAAGCATCATCCGGCGGCAGTTCAGTCGTCGGTTCGACGGTATCTTCCGGTGCGTTGTTCGCGTTTCCTCCACCCTGGTTTCCGCCGTTGTTGCCGCCGTTGTTCCCGCCACTGTTTGCGGTTCCGGAGGTCGAAGGCGTCGAGTTCGAGGGGGTGGCCAGTGATCCGGCCGGTGGCGTGTAGGTCGGCGTGGTCCCCCCGGTCGAGGTGCCTCCGGTTCCGTCACCGGGCGAGGCACCACCCGTGCCGTTGTTGCTCGAGTTGTCGTCCTTCTCCCGAGGCGGAGCCTGGATCGGCAAGGGCTTTCCGGCCAGGGCAGTGGTTCCGTCGGCCGTCACCCAGACCCTCGTCGCGTCGTTGCCCTTGGCGTAGAGGATGCTGCCGTCCTCCTGCTGCAGCGAAAGCAGGTAGTCGGCGGGGGAATTGCCGTTCTTCTTCAGGTAGTTGACGCCTCGCTCTTGCGCGACCAGACCCTGCATGACGAGGCCGGTCGACTGGGCGTTGACGTTGCCGCTGCTTCCGAACCCGCCTGATTTCTTCTGGATTCCGTCGAGGAAGCCGATCGCCCGGTTGGCCGACTTCTCGCCGGTGATCGCCATCATCGCGGCACCGGTCGAGTCGGCTCCGCTGTCGGCGTCTTTGGCGATGCCCCAGCCACCGTTGTCGTTCTGGGCCTTGTAAAGCCACTTGATCGAGTACTGCGCGTCCTTTGTCGCGGCCGCCGATCGAAAGGCGAGGGCGGCGAAGGCGGTCACGTTGACGTCATTGCCGAACGAGCCGTTGCCCCGGCGCGCCCGCAGCGCCTTGATCAGGTTGCGGCCCTTGAAGTCCTTCGGGTCCTGCCCGACCGTCTTCATCGCGAGGATGGTCAGGGCGATGTCGCTGGCTTCGGTGATGTCGTCCCGGTTGTTGACCAGGTACCCGTACGGCGTCGCATTGGTCTTCACGTCGAGCGGATTGATCCCGGCCGCGGCGAGCGCGAACATCGCCCGGGCGGTGATGTTCACCGATGAGGTGCCTCCCGGCATCGAGGAGAATCCGCCATCCGAGTTCTGTTGCGTCTCAAGCCAGGCGGCCGCCTCCTTGGCCTCCGCGGTGTAGGCGGCGTCGGCTTTCGGCGGGGCGCTGCCTCCGGCAAAGGTGAAGAGCAGCATCCCGGCCAGGATCATCGTCAGCCCGGTCGCGGTGCGGGGCCGAGCCCCGGGTCGCCCGCCACCGGCAGCGTCGCCCCGCTCCGAATCACCGGTCTCGACCTGCTGCCACTGGAACCTTTCCCGAAACCGGGTCAGGGCAGCAATCATGGCCGGGCCGGCGGCCAGGGCGAAGATGATGTTGCCGGTCATGTGTGCGACATCGAATGGAATTGCTCTTACCTCAAGTGCAAGGTACCGCTCCAGCGAGATTTCCCCCCCGAAACTGACCATCGTCTCAAGATTCATCCAGGCACCGAAGAGAACACCGGCCAGCCCGCAGAAGACCGCCAGCACCCAGCGATTGACCCTGCCACGGGTCATCTGCCACAGGGCCGCGCCGCCCACCCCGCACATTCCCCAGGCGACCATCTGCCAGGGAGTCCACACCCCCTGCCCCAGCCAGAAGTTGGAAACGAGGCCACCCAGAGCCCCGACCGCGAAGCCGGGCGCGGGCCCGAGCACGAACCCGGCGATGATCACGATGTCGGTGGTGGCGACCACGTTGGGGATCGGCGCCAGCACCAGCCTCCCGGCGACCGCGAGCGCGGCCAGGACCGCAACCAGGGCGACGATCTGCGAAGGCGGTCGCGATCGCTCGTACCAGAGCATTCCGACCCCGATCGCGACCAGCAGCACGATCACGCTGATCAGCTGCCAGCTCACCTTTCCACCTCCCGCAGCAAGGCGATTCCCTGTTCGATTGAAACAAGGCCGGGCCGGTCAAAGACCCGGGCCGCTTCGGAAGCGAAGTACCAGCCGCCGCTAAGCACGGTCGCCGTGTCCGCATCGGCAATCACTTCGCCGTCTCCGAGCAGGATGACCCGGTCGGCGAAGGTCACCGCGAACTCGACGTCATGGGTCGAGATCAGTACCGCCGCGCTACGGAGGGCGAGCCGGTCGGCCAGTTCGGTCAGGTGTGACTTGAGCCCCCGGTCCATGCCCCGGGTCGGCTCGTCCAGGCCGATCAGCCCGGGCAGTTCCTCGCCTTCCATGCGGCCCGCGAGCGCGATCGCCAGGGCGAGTCGCTGGCGCTCGCCTCCCGACAGGTCGCGGGGGTCGCGGTCCGCTGACACGTCCAGCCCGACCGCTCTGAGCGCTGCCTCCCCTTCCGCCCCGGAGAGTTCATCCCCGACTCTTTCTCGAACCAGAAAGTCGCCCGGATTCTGGGTGAGCAGAGCGATTCCGCCCGGAGTCTCGATCCTGCCCGAAACCGGGTCGACCAGCCCGGCCGCGGCGCGGAGCAGGGTCGACTTTCCGGCTCCGTTGCGGCCCATCAGGGCGACCTTCTCGCCGGCCCGAATCTCGAGATCGATGCCCCGCAGTACGTCAACGGGTCCTTCCCCGGGGTCGAGCTCGACCCAGAGCCGACTCGATTCCAGAACCGGTGTCGATTCACTTCCGGGTGACACTTGTGGTCCCTGAGACTCCAAAGGACCCCCGGAATGAACATCTCGATCCCGGAGAATTCTTCTCGCGTCACGCACGCCAACCGGCAGTGGCTCGATCCCTGCCCCCGCGAACATCAGCGCGGAGGGCGTCGCCAGTTCCGGTCTCGACTCGATCGCCCAGCCGAGGAAGTCGCGCGGCGAGCCGTCAAAGCCGATCCGGCCGGCGTCCATGGCAACGACCCGGTCGGCCGCCGCCAGGCACCGTTCCAGCCGGTGCTCGGCGAGCAGGACGGCGACCCCCCACTCCTCATTGAGGCGGCGGAGCAGCCAGATCAGCTCGTCCCCGGAGACCGGGTCGAGCTGGGAGGTGGGTTCGTCGAGCAGGATCAGCGGAGGCCGGGTGACCAGGGCCACCGCGAGGGCGACCCGCTGGAGTTCCCCGCCCGAAAGCGTGGTCACGGTTCGCGGAAGGAGGTGGGGAATCCCGAGCGCGAGCGCTACTTCCTCGACCGCGCGGGCCCTCTCGGCCGGGTGGTCACCTCGGAAGCGAAGCGGCAGGTCGAGTTCTGCCGCGACCGTGGTCGAGACGATCTGGGTCTCCGGGTCCTGCGCGACATAACCGACCACGTCGGCCAGCTCCCCCGGGCCGCAGTCGGTAATCGACCTTCCGGCAACCCTCGCCGATCCGGAGATCTCCCCGCCGTGGAAGTGTGGAATCAGGCCGCATCCGGCCCTGAGCAGCGAAGTCTTGCCGGACCCGGAGCCACCAGCCAGCACGATGAACTCGCCGGGCTCGATCGTCAGGTCGATTCCTTCCAGGGCCGGAACCTCCGCTCCCGCGTACCGGTAACCGAGGTTCTCCATCTCCAGGGCGAGCCCGGAGGCGCGCGGGGCTGCGACGGGATTCATCGCCCTCCCCTTCGCCAGGTGACGAACCCGCCGACCAGAAACGCGACGGCGACCAGCGGGCCTTCGAGCCCGATCCCGTAGGCAATTTCGGGATAGGTCTCAAACCGCCCCGAACCCGCGAGCAGTTCAGCCAGCGCGGCTGCCATCAACCCCGCACCGGCCAGCCAGAAGCGGCGATCGAAGCGCGAGGGCACCGGCCTGAACCGGGCCGAGGCGCCGCTCGATCCGTAGCCGCGAAGTTCGAGCGTCGCGGCCACGTCCACCGCGCGGTCGAGCGAGCCGGCCAGCAATCTGTGGGCCATCGCCCCGCGTCCGACCGGACTGGCCCCCGGGCCGCGCAGCGATGCCGCCTCGCCGATCCGGGCGTAGTCGGTCGCGGCCAGCGGCACCAGCCTGGAGATCAGGGTGGCGGTCAGGGCCGAACGCCTGGCCACTCCGTGTACCGCCTGGAGGATCCGGTCGGGATCAACGCAGGCCGACCAGACCCCGATCACGACCATCGTGCCCATGGCCCGCAGGCCGATCACGCCACCAGCGGCGATCGCCTCGGCGGTCACGTCAACCCGGCCGAGCAACGGCCAGTCACCGAGCCGGGCCAGCACGGTCGCTCCCCGGCTGGTCACCAGCGCGTTGACGATGATCATGGTCAGGGCCAGAAAGCCACCGAGCTTGAGCGAGAAGTTGACCGCCCGTTTCGCTCCGCATCCGTAACCGGCGATCGCGGCGCCGGCCGTGGCGGCGATCAGCACCATCGGGTCGGAGGAGAAGAAGCAGACCAGCAGGTAGGCACCCAGATACAGGGCGACCGGAGCCAGCGAGGCCGTCTGCACGGTCTCCCGGCGAGGTACAAAGGCGATCGGGGAAAGCTTCTTCATCGTCGACCACTCAGGGTAAGGGCAGCGAGCTCACCATTCCGTCGCTGACCACCGCTGCGTATCTCCGTTCAAGATCGGCGGGGTTCAATGCTGCGGCGGCCATCTGGACCGCCTCGTCGGTACCCCCGGTGATCAACCAGACCGGCGGATCTTCGGCCCGGCGCATAGCGGCCACCAGTCCGGCCTCGGGACCGAACTCCCGGGCCACACTGCCGTCGATCCCGAGTCCTTCGATTGCCAGGGTCGGGTTCGGCTTTCCTTCTCCAGGCAGGATTCCGCCCGGGCCGAAGGTGGCGAACACTCCGCTCGCGTCCGGGCCTTTGTGCAGGCGCTTCATCTCGGGAATGTCGAGCAGTTCGGGAAGGGTGCCGACCACGATCCGCATGTTCTCCCCCGTGTCCCTGAGGGTCACGCCATCTCCCGCCAGCTGGTTCTCAACCATGCGGCAGGCGGAGCTTTCACCGCGGCAGTCGATCTCGACCCCCCAGTTCCGGTCGTCATACCCGGTCGAGAACGGTGCCGGGTAGGCGCCGACCACTCCGCCGACCTCCATCGCGTCGGTCCAGTCGCGGAAGTCCCACCAGACGGTGTCTCCTCCTTCGACTGGGAACTGGGCCGAACCCCGCTCGGCCACGATCCCGTTGACCGAGAAGAACCAGTCGAAGCTGCGACCGCTTTCCGTGTCTCCGGACAGCCCGTCGACCGCCTGAACGAACTCGCCGCCGTAAGCGGTTTCGAGCTCGGCGCTTTCGTCGAGCACCCGCATCGCGTTGCTTGATTCGTTGACCGGCAGTTCCCGGTCAACCAGGATTTCCGCGCCATAGTCGCGGGTAACCCAGAGTTTCGCGTCACCTGTTTCCTCGCCCGGCCCGAGGCCGCATCCGGCCAGAATCGAGCTCGCGAGAACCACAGCCGCCATGCCGGTGGCCCGGGCCGAAAGGCCCTGGAACCACCGGCATGCGGCTGAGAGATTCATTCCAGCCCGATTACTTCTTGATCGAGACCTGGACCCGGTTCGACGGGATCAGGCTGCCCTGGCGGGCGACCAGCCTCGTCTTGCCGGTGATGGTCAGGGTCGTGTAACCCTGAGCGTCGGTGAGGGCGCCCTTGGCGCCGGAGACCTTCGCTCCTTCGACGACCGAACGCTTGCCGGCGCCGGTGTACTTGAAGACACGGACCTTGACCTTCGCGCCCTTGCGCACCTTGCCGGGGGCGTTCAGGGCGAGGCTGTCAGGAGTCGTGTCCTCATAGCTCTTCGAGAGGTAGAGAAGGATCTTGTCGCCGCGCTTCACCTTCGTGGTTTCGGCGCCGGTCATCGTGTCCTTGTAGTTCTGGCGGAGGACCCACCACTCTTTGTCCCTGGCAGAGACGCCCGCGATACCGCAGATGCCGAACCCAAAGTCTCCATCGGAGAGCTCGAGAGGGCGGAGCGCCTTGTACTGAAGTGATGCCTGGTAGAGCAGACCCAGCGCGGTCGGACCGACGACGGTCCTGGCCGGGCCGGCGGCACCGCCGAGGCAGTCGGCGTTCGGCTTGATCTTCGCGGTACCGGTGTTCACGGTCCCGTCGAAGACGATCTGTCCCTTGTAGGTGACAACCCGCAGGTTGACCGGTACTTTCTTCGCGGCCATGGCCGGCTGCGAGACGAAGCCGAGCAGCAGCGCCAGTCCGAGCAGCAGCCCGATAGCGGGTTTGGTGATTCGATTGGTCATGCGTTCCTTCTTTGTCCGGCGGCCTTACGCGAGACCGCTATTTCGGTGCGCCACATGGCGCAAAGCCGGCAGGTCTTCGGACTTGGACGTTTTCGAGGAGGCAGCCTTCCCAGACCTTTGGTCCAGTGGCCATGTGCCTTCAAGGACGTCCCTACCGCTGCGCGTCAGTTCCGGAGTTGGACCGGATTCCCTGACCCCGCAAAGGGGTGCGACCGACTTCGCGAACGATCATAAAGGACCCGTCGCAACGAGGCTGCGGGGTCCCGAAGTGGCGTGACCTGTCAAAATGCCGGATTCCGCGCCGTCGCGGACCCTCCCTCATGGACTTCTTCGTCGCCGCACTTCACAACATGCCGCTTGCCCTCGGCCCCAGCTGGCTTGACCCGGAAAGCCTGATCGAGAAGTTCTCGGTGATCGGCCTGATGGTCATCGTCTTCATGGAGTCGGGAATGATGGTCGGCTTCTTCCTGCCCGGCGACTCGTTGCTCTTCACCGCCGGCCTGCTTTCCGCGACGACGGACATCCTTCCCGACCTCTGGGTGCTCTGCATCCTGATTCCGATCGCCGCGATCGCCGGTGACCAGACCGGCTACTGGATCGGGCGAAAGTTCGGACCACCGCTCTTCAACCGTCCGGATAGTCGTTTGTTCAAGCGCGAGTACGTCGATCAGACCGCAGCCTTCTTCGAGAAGCACGGCCCGCGGGCGATCATCCTGGCCCGCTTCGTTCCGATCGTCCGGGCTTTCGTTCCGGTCATGGCCGGCACCTCGCACATGCACTACCGGACCTTCCTCACCTACGACATCGTCGGCGGCATCCTCTGGGGCGCCGGCGTCACCACCCTGGGCTACTTCCTCGGCCAGATCGCCTTCGTCGAGAAGTACATCGAGTTCATTCTTCTGGGCGTGGTTGCCGCCTCCGTCATCCCGGTCGTGTTGGAGATCCGCAAGGCCAAGCGGGAAGCGGATTCACATCAGATGCCCGAACCTTTCGAGAACCCGATCGACGAAGAGGGCGAACCGATTCACGCCGAGAACGAGGCCTGAACCGCCGACGGTTGCGGCCGTCGCGCCGGTGGCTTACTCTTTAGTTCAAGGCAAGGGGTTCGATGAGGGAGATCAAACGTTGTCTGGCAGTGGCCGCAGCGCTCTTGACAGCGCTGGTTTTCGCCCCTGCCGCAAGCGCGGACCAGAGCCCCGAAGGCTGTACCGGTTCGAATCCGTCTGTCCGGTTCGCCGATGAGACCCTTGATCTGCTCGATTCGCCGGTCCGGCAAGGCGACGAGATAGTCCTTGCGGCGGTCATTACGAACCAGGGTTCTTCCGCATGCAACCTGAGCGAGATCATGGTCAAGGTACGGCTGGCGGGTTCGAGCGGAGACCCGGAAGGGGACTTTGTCCTGATCAGCAACGTCAGTCTGACTGCCGGCACCTCGGTCAAGGCCGTCAACCACAACCCCTACGTCGTAGCGCTCGGCGAAGACGACTTCGAAGCGCCTCTGGAGATCTACTGGAGCGCGACCGTTCACGATCGGGACGGCGACAGCAGGATCTCCGGTGAAGGTCCTGACGCCAAGATCACCCTGACCCGCCCCCAGGCGACACTTTCGGTGACTCCGAGCGTGACCTCGGGGCCGCCGCCGCTGAAGGTGGATTTCACCTATGAACTGACCAATACCAGCCCGATCCCGACGGCGGGACTCCCTGCACCTCAGCTTGTTCCGGCCGGCCCGGGCGGCCTCCTTGATGCGATCTCGGACGGGAACTGCGGTCCCGTCGAGTACCAGTCCGGCGACTCCGTGCCCCCGGCCGAAAAGCCTGTTCTCTCGCCGGGCGAAACCTGGACCTTCAACTGCTCGAGGACCTTCGTCGTGCCCGGTACCTACAGCAGCCAGCCATCGATCGTCGCCACCAGCAGCGCCGACGACCGGCCCTGGCCCCAGGTTGCGGGCGGTTCCACCTCGATCACGGTTCTGGGACCGGACCTTGAAATCGACAAGAGTCACGATGGCGACCTGCTTGCCGGGCGGGCCGGTGACTACACGCTCAGGGTCACCAACACCGGAAACCTCTCCACCTCGGGACCGGTGACCGTCACCGACCAGCTGCCGACCGGCCTCACCGCGAGCGCCATCTCCGGTGACGGCTGGAGTTGTGACCTGGCGACGGTCTCATGCACCCGCTCCGACCCGCTCCAGTCCGGGGCCTACTACCCGGACGTGACCGTGAAAGTGGTCGCCGCAGACAAACCACCGAACAGCGTGGTCAACGTCGCAACGGTTTCTGGCGGCGGCGAGCATTTCGGCGCGACCGCGAACAACTCCGATTCCGACCCGACCGCAATCAGGGTTCCGAGCCAGCCCGAGCCGCCGAAGGGCAAGGTCTTCAAAGTGCGCAAGGTCACCCCTTCATCCAATGGCACGGCGAAGATCAAGGTCACCATCCCCGCCGCCGGACAACTGGTTGTCGATGACGCAAAGAAGCCCGACCTCCTGTCCCGGACCGTCAGGAAGTTCAAGAAGGCAGGCACCGTCTCGATAGTCGTCAAGGCGAATCGCAGGCTGCGAAAGTCAATCCTGCGGAGTGGCAAATCGCGCCAGGTCAAGGTGAGAATCTCGTTCGCGGCCAAGACCAATCCCGAGACCGTTTCTCCAATCTCCGCGTTCCGCATGGTCACTTTCAGGATCCGCCCTGGCCCGGCCGGCCAATCGGATCCTTCCTAGCCGAACATCGCGTCCAGCGCGCCCATCGCGTCAGCGATGAGGTCCAGGTCGCTCCAACCGGAAAGCCGGCGAGCGTCCGATCCGCCGGAGAGCGTCATCAGGAACGGCTTGCCGGTAACCGGCACCGCGTTCACCCAGCTGCCCCAGCGACCCGGGAGACGGGGGTTGATCCAGGAGAATCCTTCCGCGTCCTCGTCCCAGAAGGGCTCCTCGAAGGCGAGCCACAGCTTGTCCAGAAGCCCGGCTCCCAGCCCCTCGATGGCCGCCAGCGTCCGCGCCGGAAGCGCCGGCCTGAACTCGATCACTCCGGCCTTGAGCACCCCGATCGGAACCGTGACGACCACGGCGTCCGCTTCAGCTTCTCCCCCGTCCCAAACGAGCCGGACCGAGTTCGAGTCCTGGTCGATCCGCCGGACCTTCGCGCCGAAGCGAATCTCGGCGTCTCCGGAGAGTCCGCTGATCACGTCGACGTAGGCTCCGTCGAGCAGGGCGTCACCACCGGGGAACCATTCCCCCTCCCAGGTGGCGAGGGCTGCGACCTGGCCGGGGTCCCCGCCGTACTCCTGCTGGACCTCGGTCTGGACTGCCCACTCCAGTCCCGGCCCCCATTGCCAGGGCAGCAGCCAGTCGACCGTCTGCTGATTCGCCCCAGAGGCGTACGGCTCAAAGGAATTGATCGCGCGTCTGAACCGCCTCTCCCCTGCCCTGCCAAGTGCACCCTGGCCCGGGACCGGAAAGTCGAGCTCGTAGGCAAAGGGATGCAGGTCGATTCCCGCCTCGCCCGCGAGTTCGGTCAGCGGGTTGCCATCGACGCCGTGGATCCAGGACGCTCCCAGTTCAACCGGGGATCCGGTCAATTCTCCGCTTCTGACTCGGCCTCCAACCCGGTCCGAAGCCTCGAGAATGAACGGTTCCATGCCGTTCTCAAGCAACGCCCCGGCGCAGGCCAGGCCGGCAGCCCCGGCCCCGACGATTGCGACCCGGGAGCCTGACCGAAGTTCGTCCGCGGCAAAGAGGCCCGCATCCCTCCCGGACTGGGCGGCCCCGTGAACGGTAGCCGGAATGTCTCCGGTCGCCTCTCCGGCGAAAGCGACACGTCCCGCCGGTTCGGCCAGCAGCCGCCTGATTCCCGATCCGAGCGGGTTCGGAGGCAGGTACGAGTAAGAGCAGTAGGCAAGCGGATCCTTCGACCAGTTGGTCCGGATGAAGTCGACCGGCTTCGGTACTCCCGTCTTCGGCAACCGATCGAGCACCGCCTTTGCCGATTCGTCCGGGCCAGCCCCTCCGGAGCCGCAACCGGCCAGCACCCCTGCGCTTCCGAGCCCGGCCAGGGCAGCCCCTCCCAGGGCAATCCTTCCCAGCTCCCGCCTGGTTAGTCCACGGTCCACGACCCGATTCTCCCCGAAAAGCGAAAACCCGCCAACCGGCGGGTTCTCAAGAGGTACCGCTACGGGGATTCGAACCCCGGTTTCCGGACTGAGAATCCGGCGTCCTAGACCCCTGGACGATAGCGGCGCGTGGCGGGCATTCTAACAATTCGGCAATCGTCTTGATCGTGAGGCGACCGGCGCTACCGGAGCGCGCATCCAGTGGCCGAGCAGGTAGAGTTTCGCCTCCGCGCGGCTGTGGCGGAACTGGTAGACGCGCAGGCTTCAGGTGCCTGTGTTCGCAAGAACGTGGAGGTTCGACTCCTCTCAGCCGCATCGAACCGATGAAGATCTTTTCCTGGAACGTCAACGGCATCCGGGCCGTGATTCGCAAGGGCGACTTCGGCTCCTTCGTCGAAGAGTACGACCCCGACATTCTCTGCATGCAGGAGACCAAGGCCGAGCAGGGCCAGGCCGAGATCGACCTCCCGCAGTACGAGGAGTACTGGAACTCGGCTGAAAAGAAGGGCTATTCGGGAACCTCGATCTTCACCAAGCCAAAACCGATCGCGGTTCTCAATGACTTCGCCGCCGAGATATCGGACGAGTACAACCTCCACA
This sequence comes from Solirubrobacterales bacterium, assembly GCA_020438425.1. Lineage (GTDB taxonomy): Bacteria > Actinomycetota > Thermoleophilia > Solirubrobacterales > 70-9 > 67-14. The sequence continues at coordinate 39,615 of JAGQUQ010000008.1, read as the reverse complement.
ACGATTCCTACGGTGATCCGAGAGCCGAAGGGCGCGTGATCACCGCCGAGTACGACCACTTCTTCCTGGTCACGACCTACGTGCCGAACGCAAAAAGGGATCTTTCCCGCCTGAAGCTGCGTGAAAAGCAGTGGGACCCGGCCCTGCTCCACCACATGAAGATGCTGGATGCCAAGAAGCCGGTTCTGGTCTGCGGGGACATGAACGTCGCCCACACCGAGGACGACCTGGCCAACCCGAAGTCAAACAAGGGCGAACACGGCTTCACCGATGAGGAGCGGCAGGGCTTCCAGAACTTTCTCGATGCCGGCTTTCTCGACACCTTCCGGATCTTCACCGAAGGAAACGGCCACTACTCGTGGTGGTCGTACATGTCAAAGGCCCGGGAAAGGAATGCGGGCTGGAGAATCGACTGCTTCCTGGCTTCCGAACGGCTGCGTGACGCGATCAAGGGCGCCCGGATCCACGGCGACGTGATGGGCTCCGATCACTGCCCGGTCAGCGTCGAACTCGACGAAAAGAAGCTCGCGAGTCTCTAACAACCTGGTTGCGTCCGGCAAGACAGTCGGATTTCTGCACCAAGAAGGGCGGCCCGGAAGCCGCCCCTCAGGTACGCGTATCTTCTCCGGTTTCAGCGAATCCGAACCCTGCGGGTCGCAGCTGCCTGGATGTTGCCAGCCCGGGCGATGATCCGGACCGCGACACGACGGTTCCGCTGCCCGCGCAGCCTGGTCTGGACCACCACGGTTCGCGAAGCTCCCGGCGCGAGGCTTCCCGCCCGCCTCTTGCCACCACGGTTCGTTCTGACCACCAGGTTGCGTGCAGTCGCGGTTCCGTTGTTTCGAACCGTAACCCGGAACCTGGCGACCCGGCCGCTTCTGACCGAGCCGGGAGCATTAACCCGGGGCAGTGCCAGTCGCGCGCGACCGGCCTGGCCATTGCAGTTCTGAGTGGTCTCCGGTGAATTGACCGTGGTAGTCGGAGTAGTCGGGGTCCCGCCCGGGTAGGTCCGCTCGCCGAGCTCGAACACTGCGTTGGTTCTCAGCGGGCTTGCGGCACACCTTGCCTGGACGTAGTTCGCGTCACGACCGCGGGTGACAACGCCGATGTCCGGCCGGTTGAGCGCACCCCCGGGCAGGTTCAGCTCGAAGACCCGTACGGCCGAGTCGTTGCTCAGCACCGGGACCGCGATGTCCAGCACCCTTCCTCTGAGGGTGCCGCTCATCAGGATTCCGACGTTGGTGTACTTCGAGTAGCCGTAGATCTTCAATCTGGGCTGCCCTTGGCCGGTCCGGCCGTTGTTGAAGACGATCAGGATCGGGTCGGAAACCACGGTCCCCGGGTTGTTGTTGATCTTGGCGATGATGATCGTCGCCGTGCCGGTGCCGACCACGGAGTTCCGGCAGGAGTTCAGCACGCCCTCGGGATCGGCCAGGTTCGAGGTGGTGCTCAGCTTGGCGTCCGTGCAGACCGGGGTCCGGGCATTGTTGGGCCTGAAAGACATCCCGGCCGGGAAGGTCACCTTCACGTTCTTCATCGGGTTCACCTTCGGGGAAGAAACGGGCGTGTTCACTTCGGCACGGACCGTCAGGTTTGAGGCGACACTGCTCTCGCGGAAGAATGGACCACTCCTGGGCTGGAGATTGGTCGTCGCGGTGACCGTCTCGTCAGCCGCGTTCGCCGCGGGAGCCGTCAGAAGCGACGCGGCAACTGCGATTGCCAGGAGCAGGTACTTCGAAGGGGTGCGCATTTTCCTACCTCATCCTCTTCGGTTCTTTTGAACCGGGTTGAAGTCTCTTTCTTCCAGAACCCGGTACCGGGGTCCGGGTTTCGCTCTACCTTAACTTTCCAGGATCACCCACATCCAAGCACGAAAAAGGGCGGCCCGGAGGCCGCCCTTTCGCTGTTGATTGAGACAGTCTTACTTGACCTTGACCTGCTTGGTCTTGACGACCTTGACGTTGCCGGCCTTGGCGGTGAACTTCACGGCGACCTTCTTGCCCTTCTTGCCGCTGATCTTCGCCTTCACGGCTATGGTCTTGGACTTGCCGGGGGCGATGTTGCCACCCTTGCCCTTGCCGCCGCGGTTGTTGGTGACGACCACGTTCTTGGCGGTCGCGGTGCCGTTGTTCTTGATGGTGATCTTGTAGCTGCCCTTCTTGCCGTTCTTGACGGCGCTTGGGCCCGCCAGCTTCGTGACACCGAGCTTGGCCTTGCCGGCCTGGCCGGTGCAGTCCTGGGTGGTCTCCGGCGAGCTGACCGTGGTGGTCGGCGTGGTCGGAGTTCCGCCCGGGTAGGTCCGCTCGCCGAGCTCGAAGACGGCGTTGGTCTTCAGCGGGCTGCTGGCGCACTTGGCCATGACGTAGTTCGGGTCACGACCCTGGGTGTTGACACCGATGTCGGGACGGTTCAGGACCGGTCCGGGGAACTCGAGGTCGAAGAACCGGACGGCGGAGTCATTGCTCAGCACCGGGACTGCGATGTCCAGAACGCTGCCCTTGAGGGTGCCGTCCATGAGGATTCCGACGTTGGTGTACTTCGAGTAGCCGTAGATCTTCAGCTTGGGCTGACCCTGGGAGTTCTTGCCACCGTTGAAAGCGACCAGAATCGGGTCGGAGACCACGGTGTTCGGGTTGTTGTTGATCTTGGCGATGATGATCGTCGCGGTGCCGGTACCGACAACCGAGGTCTTGCAGGAGTTGACGACGCCCTCGGGATCAGCCAGGTTCGAGGTCGTGCTCAGCTTGCTGTCCGGGCAGACCGGAGTCTTGGAGTCATTCGGGTTGAAAGTCATGCCGGCCGGGAAGGTGACCTTGACGTTCTTCAGGGGGTTGACCTTCGGCGACGAAACCGGAGTGTTCGCTGAGACGTCGATCTTCAGGTTGGAAGCAACGGCCTTTTCCTTGTAGAAGGGGCCGTTTCGGGGAGTCAGGTTCGTCGTCGCGTTCACGGTTTCGTCCGCGGCGTTCGCGGATGAAACCATCGCGAAGGGGACGAGCATCGCGACTGCGAGGGCGATGTATTTCTTCAGGGAGTTCATTCGAATTGCCTCAATCATGTGGGAGTTTGGAGAGAACATGACCGGCCGCACTTACTGAGCGGCCCGTCACCTATAAGTACCCACCGGAATCGGCTTAGTTTCGCCGTTTACGAAACGTTTAGCGCGCGACTCTGGCCCGCGCCACTACGCGGGTTGCTGTGCCGCGGCCGCTGATCCGGAAAGTGAAGCGCGCCGCACTCCCCTTCCTGCCGGTGACCTTGACCCTGACCGGAATCGAGCGCTTCGCACCCGGAGGGATGCTGGCGGAGTTTGCCTGACCCCGGCCGCTGCCCGATACTTTCAGCCTGAGCGACTTTGCGGTGGCCGTTCCCCCGTTTCGAACCGTGATCCGGAACACCCTGCGGGTGCCGCGGCGGACCGTCTTCGGTCCCTTGACCCGGGCGCCTTCCAGTCGGGCCCGGCCGGCAAGACCGAGGCATTCAGTCGTGTATGGAGTTGCCTCGACCACCGTTTCGGCGCCGGTGTCGACTCCGGACGGGTAGGCACGCTCGCCGAGGGTGAAGGTACCCCCGGTCGTCCACTCGCCGGTCGAACAACGGGACTTCGCGTAGGAGGGGTCGAGTCCGCGGATCGTTCGCGTGCCGCCCGGCGCTTCGGGATCGGCGACGGTGAGTCCGGGACCGGGAATGCTGAGGACGAAACTGGCGGTCGCCGAGTCTTCGGCCAGAACCGGAATCAAGACGTCCTGAACCCCCTTCGGGGTCAGAGAGCCGAACATCAGGATCCCGACGTTGGTGGTCTTGGAATAGGCGTAGATCTTCATCTTCGCGTTGCCCTGCCCGTCTCGCCCGGCGTTGAAGATGACCAGTTCGGGATCGTCGACCAGCGTGGCCGGTTTGTGGATCTTGGCCAGGTAGATCTCGGCGGTGCCGGTTCCGATCACCGAACGGGGACAAAGGTCGACGGTCGCTGCAACGCCGCCGGAAAGATTCGACTGTTCGCTGAGTGCCGAGTCGGAGCAGACCGGAGTGCGTTTGTTGTCGGGGTTGTAGCTCAGATCGGTCGGAAATTTCATCACCGCCCGCTTGAGCGGGTTCACCTTGGGCGAGGCGTCGGGCGTGTGGACCCGAACCGAGAGCGACATGCTGGCCGGCACGCTGATCTCCTTGTAGAGCTTGCCTCCGAGCGGTTTCACGGAAGTCTCGAGGGTCATGGTTTCGCCTGCGGCCGAGGCCGTGCCGGAAACCGCCAGACCGTACAGAACGACGAGGCAGGTCAACGCAGCGACTCGTTTCGACAGCAAGTGAATCCCTCTCCTTTTCAAGCGGCCGTCTCCCATGACGGTTGCTGGAGCACAACCTACCCCGTGGGAGGCTTTCTCACACCTGGCCGGGTCCCGGAACGACAACGGGCCGGAGCTTTGCCAGCCCCGGCCCGTTGGAGATGCGGTGTTCCTGTCTGTCAGGTGCTCTTGGTCAGCCTCGCGAGGCGCGGCACTTGACCGACGTGTTCCTGGCCTTGACCGTGCTCGACGGTCCGGTCGCAGTACCAGCCGGGTAGGTGCGTTCGCCGAGGGTGAAGGTACCGCCGGAAACCCACTTGCCGTTGGTGCACTTGATCCGGGCGTAACCGCCGTCTCGACCCTTGAACGTCTTGCCACCGTCCTTGATCGGAGCGCCCGGGATACCCAGCACGAAGCTGGTCGTCGCCGAGTCATTGCTCAGCACCGGGATCGCCACGTTGATGACCGCCTTGCGGGAAAGCGTGCCGTACATGAGGATGCCGACGTTGGTGTTCTTCGAGTAGGCGTAGATCTTGATCTTCGCGTTGCCCTTCTTGTCCTTGCCGGCATTGAAGACGAGCAGCTGCGGATCCTTCACCAGGGTGGTGTCCGAGACGACCTTGGCGAGGTAGATCTGCGCGGTGCCCGTGCCGATGATCGACTTCGGGCAGAGGCTGGCGACGCCAGCAGTACCTGCGGCCAGGTTGGACGTCTTGCCGAGCTTCTTGTCGGTGCAGACCGGGGTGCGCCGGTTGTTCGGGTTGAACGTCATCTGCTTCGGGAACCGGACGACTGCCCGCTTCAGCGGGTTCATCTTGGCGGTTCCGGCAGGCACGTTGACCTTGACGGAAAGCTGCATCCGGGCAGGAACGCTGCGGGTCTTGTAGACCTTGCCCTTGGTGGGCTTGACGGTGGTCTTCAGAGTGATCGACTCGTTGGCCGCCGATGCGGTTCCAACGTTCGCCATGCCGAACAGCGCCGTTACTACGGCCACACATACCAGTCCGGCTACTCGCTTCAGGTTAAACACAGAGCCTCCTCTAACGGAAGTGCCCCCGAGGGCACATCCTTCGATCAGCTACCTAATTACCCGACGCCGGATTTCCTAACACTTTCTTTGTAAACGCCCCTGTTTTCGGCTTTGGGACTGGGTCCAGTGCAACGCTCCGGCGGCACCGGACAGAAAAAGGGCGGCCCCGCGGGGCCGCCCTTTCCGGTACTTCTGCCAGCAGGAGAGTCCTACTTGACCTTGACCTTGATCTTGCCCTTGGCGGTAGCCCCGCCCTTGGCAGTGAAGGTCAGCGTCTTCTTGCTGCCCTTGCGACCAGTGACCTTGGTCTTGACCTTGACGGTCTTCTTGGCACCCGGGTTCAGGTTCCCGGCGGAGCCCTTGCCGCCACCGGTAGCAGTCACCTTCACGCCCTTGGCGATACCGGTGCCGTTATTGGTGACCGTGACCTTGAAAACGCCCTTCTTGCCGGACTTGACCGACTTCGGACCAGTCACCTTCACCGCCAGCTTCGCCTTGCCAACCTGGCCGTTGCAGTTCTGGACGGTTTCAGGCGAATTGACCGTGACCGACGGTGTGGTGTCGACACCACCCGGGTAGGTCCGCTCGCCAAGCACGAACTTGGTGTTGGTGAAGAGCTCGCCGCTCGCCGGGCAGACAGCTTCGACGTAGCCGGAGTCGAGACCCTTCACGTTGATGCCGAGATCGTCCCGCACCAGCGGCGCGCCCGGCATCTGGAACTCGTAGAACCTGGTCGCCGAGTCATTCGACAGGACGGGGACCGCAACGTCAAGGACACTGTTGATGACGGTGCCGTGCATCAGGATGCCGACGTTGGTGTACTTCGAGTAGCCGTAGATCTTGATCTTGGCTCGACCCTGGCTGTCGGTGCCAGCGTTGAAGAGGATCAGGATCGGATCGGAGATCACCGTGTTCGGGTTGTTATTGATCTTCGCGATGATGATCGCCGAGACACCGGTACCCACGATCGACTTCGGACAGGCCGCGACTACGCCCTCGGGATCAGCGAGGTTCGACGAATTGCTCAGCATCGCGTCAGTGCAGGGCGGCGTCTTCTTGTTGTCCGGGTTGAACGTGACGCCCTTCGGGAAGGTGGTCGTGGTGTTCTTGAGCGGGTTCACCTTCGGTGACGAAACCGGGGTCGTGACCTCGGCCCTGATCGTCAGGTTCACCGGAACCGGCTTCGACTGATAAAGCGGACCGCTGATCGGCTTGACCTCGGTCGTGCCGACAACGGTCTCGTCTGCCGCCTGGGCCGACGCCGCCATCGCGAGTGACGCAACCAGCGCCACCATTACTGATGCAAACTTCTTCAACATGTTGCCCTCTCTCCTGTGTGTTCGTTGCGGCACTTCAGCCGTGTCCGGCTCCCTGAGCGTCCGCAGACCATTGTCCATGTAACACATAACCCGCTCGCAAGTTGCGAACTGGCTGCAACATATCGCAGGATAGTTGCACCGGGGGGAAATTCCCGCGAATTATCTGCTTACGACGAGACGCCTGGTCCCGTTGACGGCCGGGAATCCCGCCCCGCTCAAGGCAAACTTCACCTGGCCGGTCTGCTTCCGGCCGGAAGCCTTTGCCCGGATCACGACCTGCCGCGACTTGCCCGGAGCCAGCGAACCGGTTTGCGCACGACCGCTGGCGGCACCCTTCGCGGCGAGCCGGATCGACCGGGCCGTAGCAGTGCCAGCATTGGTGATGGCCAGCCGGTAGGCAAGCCGCTTGCCGGGCTTCACCTTCTTCGGGCCGGAGATCCTCTTGATCTTCAGCTTTGGCTTTCCGGCTTGTCCTTCACAGGGGAGTTCGAACGGATTCGAGCTGAGAAAGAAGTCCTCGCTGATCGGCTTTCCGCTCGGGTGCTCCCGGGTCCCCAGCACGAAAGAACCGGTTGCCCTCCAGGTGCCAGTCGAGCATTTTGCCCTCAGGTAGCCCGGATCCAGCCCCTTGATCGTCGCCGTCTCGCCGGTTCCCTCGTCGACCTCGATCGGTTCCCCGGGGATTCCCATCGTGAACTGGCTGATCGAGGAATCGTATGGCAGCACCCCGATCTCGATTCTGAGTTCACCGTTGGTGGCCAGGGTCCCGCGCATCAGCAGGCCCACACCGACCAGCTTCGAGTACCCGTAGATCAGGACCCGGGGCCGGCCCTGGCCGTTGCGGCCGGCGTTGAAGACCACCAGCTTCGGATCGGTCACCGTGGGAATCGGGGACGGACCCTTGTTCTGGTTGATCTGGACCACGGCGGTGCCGACTCCCACCACCGAGCGGGGACAGAGGGCCACCACGCCCAGAATTCCGGCCGCCAGGTTGCTCTGCTCGTTCAGCTTCGAATCGGGGCAGGCCGGGGTCTTCTTCTCGTCCGGGAAGAAGTCCATGTCCCCGGGGAAGGTGACATTGGCAACCTTGAGCGGGGTGATCTTCGTCTCCGAAGGCGGATTCGAGACGGTTACCGTGAGACTGGCGTTGACCGGACGGTGGACCTCCCGGTAAAGCGAACCGGCGCCGGGCTCGGCGGCCAGGGAGAGTCCGATCGACTCGTTGGCGGCATCGGCCGCGGGAACTGCGACCAGGGTGGCCAGGGTCAAAGCGAGGCTGATGAGCGCTTTCTTCATTTCTGTGTCTGCCCGGGACGGGAAAAGTGAAAGGGCGGCCCCGGAGGGCCGCCCTTTTCACGAACTTCTGTCAGCAGGAGAGACCTACTTGACGGTGACCTTGATCTTGGCCTTGCTGCCGCCAGCGGAGAAGGTCAGCGTCTTCTTGCTGCCCTTCCTGCCGGTGACCTTGGTCTTGACCGTGACGGTCTTCTTGGCACCGGGCTTCAGAGTGCCCGCGGAGCCCTTGCCACCACCGGTGGCAGTCACCTTGACGTTCTTGGCACTTGCGGTGCCGCTGTTGGTGACGGTGACCTTGAAGGAACCCTTCTTGCCGGACTTGACCGACTTCGGACCGGTCGCCTTCAGAGCCAGCTTCGCCTTGCCGGCCTGGCCGACGCAGTTCTGCTCGGTCTCGGGCGAGACAACGGTCGTCTCCGGAGTGGTGTCTACGCCACCCGGGTAGGTCCGCTCACCGAGGATGAACTCGGAGTTGGTCTTCCAGACGCCGTCGGCGCAGGTGGCCTGAACGTAGTTCGAGTCAAGACCCTTCACGTTGATGCCCAGTTCGGGACGGTCAAGAACCGGACCCGGCATGTTGAAGGTGTAGAGCTTGACGGCCGAGTCGTTCGACAGAACCGGAACGGCGAGGTCGAGGACCTGGCCGACCAGGGTGCCGTGCATCAGGATGCCGACGTTGGTGTACTTCGAGTAGCCGTAGACCTTGAGCATCGCTCGACCCTGGCTGTCAGTGCCAGCGTTGAACAGGATCAGGATCGGGTCGGAGATCACCGTGTTCGGGTTGTTATTGATCTTCGCGATGATGATCGTCGAAACACCGGTACCGACAATCGACTTCGGGCAGGCCGCGACAACGCCCTCGGGATCAGCGAGGTTCGAGGTCGTGCTCAGCTTGTCGTCAGTGCAGGGCGGAGTCTTCTTGTTGTTCGGATTGAACGAAACGCCCTTCGGGAAGGTGAGCTTCGTGTTCTTGAGCGGGTTCACCTTCGGCGAGGACACCGGAGTGGTGACTTCGGCATGGATCTCCATGTTGACCGGAACCGCTTTTTCCTTGTAAAGCGGGCCGCCCAGCGACGTGATGTCGGTCGTGCCGACGACGGTTTCGTCTGCCGCCTGGGCCGACGCCACCATCGCGAATGACGCCATCAGCGCCACAAAAATGGCTACAAGCTTCTTCATCTGGTTCTCTCTTCTCTCCTGTGGATTACACGTGGTTACGACTTGTCCAGCCGCTCCCACTCCCTAACCGGTCGCAGCTTACATGAACACGAACCCGGATATTGCCCGGTAGTTGCGGTTGCGACCCGCGATCCGCGAAGCCCGCGAAACCGCGATGCCACCGCGGTGCCCGCCTACTGTTCGCGGAAGACGTGCAGGTACTGCGTGGCGGGCTGCGAATCGTCGCCGATCGGCTCGAACGGGGCCTGCTGCGTGCAGGCGGGTGCGGGCACGTTGTTGGTCTGGTTCGCGTTCCACATCAGGTAGGTGATCGCCTTGGTGTAGTAGTCCTCCTGCTGGGCGGCGCTGAAGCCGTACCTGAGGTTGGCGCCGAACTGTGCCTGCTCGACCGGAGTGAGCGCGCTCCAGGGAGCGATCGTGGCGTTCACCGAGGTTGCGCAGTTGGCCGACGAGAACACCTGCATGCCGCCCGAGGCGAAGTCGTCGTTACCGCCGGGTGCCGTGTACGGATTGACCCGGCCCGATGACGCGCCGCCTCCGGGGAAGGCCGTGTAGGTCTCGGGGCCGAGCCTAACACCGGCTCGGATGAAGTTTCGGCCGGCCCGGACGTCGGTCTGGGTCGCTGCCGCCGCGTTGGCGATCAGCGAGGGAATCTCCTTGCGGTAGAGGCTGGCGGTCTCGAGGAAGGGATCGAGTTCCGCCAGATAGTCAGGCAGGCGGGCCAGCAGCGTCGGAGCGTCCTCGTCGAGGAAGGCCCGGAGCGAGGGGAAGGCCCTCGGTGCCTTGCGGATTACCGGCTTCAGGTTTGTGTACAGCCGCTCGCTGACCGGTGCCAGCCGGGCCGAGGCCTTGAAGGTCGGTGAGAGCTGTTCGGCCACCGGCACCAGCTTCCGGACCACCGGGGTGGCGAAGTCGGAGAAATCACCGAGGCGGTCCTGGGTGGCCCGGGATTCGCGCAGGAAGGTCGGGAAGACCCGGAAGAAGTCCTTGAGTTGCTCGTCCCGGTCGGCCAGGGTCTTGAAGACGGTGTCGGTGTTGCGGATCATGCCGCTGAGCTGGCCCTGCCGCTTGCTGAGCGCATCGAACACAACGCCGGTGTTCCTGATCAGCTTCGACACGTCCTGGTCCTGCTCGTTGAGCACCTGGAGCACGTCGGTGAGCGAGGTGATCGTTCCCGGAAGGACGCCAAGGGTCTGGTTCAGGGTGGCTCCGCGGCCACCGATCGCGATCGAGTTGTCGATCGCTCCCTGCATGAATGCCTGGCGGGTCTTCTCGTCGAAGGTCCTGAATACCTCGTCGAGCTGTACGGATCTGGCGACCTGTGCCGGCGGGAGCTGGTCGCCGTCCTCGAGCAGGCCGTCCCGCTTGTCGCCCGGGGTCAGTTCGATGTATGCCTCGCCGAGCAGGCTCTTGGCCCGGAGAATCGCGCGAGTGTCCTTCGGCACCGGCGCGTACTCGGGCTCGATGTTGAGCGTGACTATCGCCGAGCCTTCCTCGTCACCTTCACCGAGTTCGATCGACTTGACCCTTCCAACCTCAATTCCCGAGATGTCGACCTGCGACTGCTCGGCCAGCTGGCCGACCTGAGTCAGGGGCAGCTTCACTTCGTAGCCGCGGGCGGCCAGCGGGGTCGGACCGCCGAAGGCGACCCAGACGAAAAGCAGCAGGCCGAAGCAGGAGAGCGCGAAGCCCGCGATGGCGATGAGTTGCCCGACTGAGGGTGCCTGTTTATTCACGGGCAGACCGCTTCCGGAGGCGGGAGCTGATTCAGACGGTAGGCAGTTTCGAGCTGGACGTTCTGATCGACCACGGCGTTGGCGGCGTTACCGGTCGCGCAGGAAAGCATGTTGACGCTGCGCCTGACCAGTCCGAGGCCGTCCTGGAAGGCCACCGAAGCGTTGAAGTTGTGGTTGGCCCAGGGTGCGTAGAAGAGGAAGCCTTCCGAGTCACCGGAGGGGTTGTAGGCAAGGGTGTTGAGCAGGGTGTTGATGTGGGTGAAGGCGCCCCGGAGCTGCGGGGTCGTCTTCTCGCCGGCCCGACTGGTCCTTCCGAGCTCCTTGAAGACCGGCTGGACCTGCCTGGTGAAGGGCCGGATGTTGTCCCGCACCAGCGGCGTGGTGTCGGTGGCGAGTCGCTGGACGGAACGCAGCGAATCCCTGAGGTTGCGGGCGCCGGGAATCAGGCCCAGCAGGGTGGGTCGGGTGAGTTGTGAAAGCTGGTCGGACTTGGTCAGGTTGATCCGCCCGGCCTCGAGGGTCGAGGGGAATTCGCGCAGAGCTTCCCGCAGGGCCGCTTCCTGGGCCGCGTAGTTCCCGAGGTTCTCCTTCGAGGCGGAGATGAAATCGGCGACGATTTCGCCGTTGTCGCCGAGTTCCGAGGCGACCTCGCTGAAGGAGTGGACGCCACGGGCGATGAACTTGCGCCGCTTCTCCAGCTCGCCGTTGAGCCTGGCGGTGTATGTCGCGAAGGGACCGAACCGGCGCAGCGCCTGCGAGAGCTCGGGGCCCTTGTTGTGAAGGCCCTCGCCGGCACCGTTCAGGAGCAGCACCAGGTAGTCCTGCGTGTCACGGTCGAGCGAGGCGAGGATCTGGTCCATCTGGACGTTGGACATGCTCTGGGCAACCGGGAAGGTCGTCCCCTCGGGCGGGGTCGGCCCCTTGGTTCCGGGGTCGATCTCGACCACCATGTCGCTCAGGCCGGTCTTTGGCCGGAGCAGGAACTGCGCGTCTTCGTGGATCAGTTCCTTGTATTCCGGCTCGATGTCGAGGCGCACCTTCGCGATGCCGTCGTCAAGCGTCGAGGCACCGACCTTGCCGACGTTGATGCCGGCGATCACGGCGGCCTGGCCCTGACCGGGCGTAACTGCCTGGGCGGTTTCCATCTCGACATTGATCGAGTAGAACTCCTGCCCCAGTCCCGGGATCCACGACGGCAGCGCTGCCTTCTGGTTCGAAAGGATGAACAGCAGTACGGCAATCGCGATCACGATCAGGCCGGCGATCGCCAGGAAATCCTTGAAATGTGTCTTTATCGCGCGCTTCACGGGTAAGCCACCGGACTTGGTGCTCCCGGGCCGGCCATCGGCCCGTTGAGATCGGGTTGATCCTGCTGGTAGCAGGGCTGGTCGCTCACGATAGGCGGTGTGCCGGGTGCCAGCGGCGAGGTGCCGAGCGGTGCCGACTGCAGACGGCCATAAAGGGTGTCGGAGGTCGGGTCACCGGCGTTTTCGTCGTCGGGCATCTTGACCGTGACCGGTCCGCCGCCACCCTGGATCCTCGCGAAGGAGCCGTTGCCGTCAAGACCGTTGGTGCTGCCGGTGGCGCTGACCGCTGCGTAGAAGAACTCACGCGAAGCCTTCTGACCGTTGCTGAAGGCACCGTCGCTGATCACCTGGTCTCCGGTCGGGCTGATCGTGTCAGCGATACAGAGACCGAACAGGCGCAGCTGCGGCAGCAGTTCAAGGGTCTCGGCCGCCGACCTTGCCGCCGCCGGAGTCGTGCGCTGGATGATCTTGGCCAGACCGGCGAGCTCCGGTTCGGTGAGCAGCTGCTGGAGCTGCCTGAGGAAGGGCCGGGTTACGCGGATCGTCCGCGGAAGCTCGTTCAGGCCGGGCCGCGACGCGATCGCGAAACCGCGCAGCGCCGGCAGGCTGGCGTTGAGGCTGGTCAGAGCACGACGGGCGACCACAAGGGTCGGGCCCAGTCGCTGGATGGTCAGGCCGAGGTTCTCGGACTCGGCGGCCAGGGCTCCGGTGAAGGTTGCGAAGTTGGTGACGAATCCCTTGATGTCATCGCCGCGCTCGTTGACCGCTCCGGTGACCCGGGAGAGGCCCCGCAGCAGGTTGCCGAGATCGTTGGTCTCGGTGCCCAGAGTGGCGGCGCTGACGATCGCGGTACCACGAGCGGCAACCTCGCCCTCACGGTAGGCAAGGTTCAGGGCCTCGCCGCCGCTCAGGCCCTGCACGAACGGCTCGAAAGTCAGGTCCTGTTCGGCCGTGGGCTCGGAGTTGAGACCGGTGCCGAGGCTCTCGAGAAGCCGCTGGATGTTGGCCCGTTCCGGCGTCTGGAGGGTCCTCAGGAGATCACCGACCTGAACGCTGGTGGCCGTATTGCTGACCGGGATCATGCCGTTGTCCGGCATCTCCTTGGCATCGGGCGTACCGGGATCGAGGTCGACGAACCAGTTGCCCTCGAGGAAGAGCCGGGGACGGATCTGGGCTGATGCGTCCTCGCGGATCGGCCTGCCTTCATCTTCGACGGTGAAGGTCACGACCGTGTTGTCGCCCTTCTGCTCCATCTCGGTGACCTTGCCGACGTTGACTCCGGAGATCCGGACCGGCGACTTGATCGCGATGTTGACGGCGTTGCGGAAGGTGGCCTGAACCTCGTAGCCGGGGCTTGTGAACGGAATCGACTTGGTGAATGCCAGGTACAGCCCGACCAGTACGAGGATCACCGCGACGAGGCCGAAGAAAAGCGGCCCGGGCCCTCCCCATTGACGGAAGAACTGCTGGTTGTAGCGGCTGGGCTTGCGGTGGTCCTGGCTCACTTGGTCACCCAATTCAGCTGCTGCTGGGTCTGGAGCGCGGTCTCAATGCCCTGGTCACCGGGCACGTTTCCGATCGTCAGGGCATTGGGCCAGCCGCCGGGGTTGTACCAGGCGGTGACCGGATTGCCGGGCTCACACTCGCGGATCGACTGGCCGGGAGCGGCGGTGTTCGGGTACGGATTCGAGTGCAGGAAGCTCTTGTCGAAGTCACCAGCGGGCGGAATCAGGCCGCCACCGTTTGCCATGCCGGCTGCGGGATTGCCTTCGGCGTTCGGACCGATCGAGGGAAGCACGCTGATTGCGCGGACGTACTTGCCTTCCGAGTTGCCGCCCGATGTCGTGAGGTTGGCGTTCCTGAGCAGCAGGTTCGCGTAGTTACATACGTTCTGGGCCGGAGTCACCTGCCGCAGCAGCGGCGTGAGAATCTCGTTGGTCCGGATCAGCGAGTCGAGACCCTCGTTGTTGGACGTGCTCTCACCGAAGCGCCGGAGCGACCGCGCGGTCGGAGCGAGTTCGTCATAAAGCTGTGGCGAAGACCGGAGCACCGGGATTCCGATGTCGAAGGAGTTGGCGACGATCGGAGCGCTTTCGCCCAGTGCCTTGGCTCCCGGTCGCAGGGCTTCCATGAACCGGGCCGATGTGTAGAGGAAGGGCCTGATCCGGGGTCCGTTACGAATTACGGCCAGTTCGGCCTGGACACCTTCGGTAATCGAGTCCTGGATGTACGGCCTTGCGACCTCGGCCAGGGCCTGGAAAGTTGTGTCCAGCTGAACGAACATGTCGGCCTGGGTCTCGGCCACCGGCGCGACCTCGGCCGCCGCCTGCGAGAGACCGCGGACGAAGCCACGAAGATCGGTCTCATTCGAAGAGAGGTTCCGGGCCACCGGCTCGGCCAGTTTGAGCAGCGGCGGCAGGTCGCCGATGATCGTGTTGATGTCCGCTCCCCGAGCCGCGAAACCGCCGCCGTACTCGGCCAGGTTCTTCTGGATCGCCCGGCGAACCGGTTCCTGGAACATGTTGAACCACTGGTCCATGTCGACCGGCTCGTCAGCCTGCGATTCGGGGATGACTCCCCCGGCCTTGAGACCTTCGCCGGACTTGCCGGGCGTCAGCAGCAGGTACTTGAGACCCATCGCGGAGCGCTGCCGGACCAACACCGTGGAATCGTCCGGGATCGGTTCCACGCTCTTGTCGAGCTTCATCGTGGCGACCGCGATCGAGCGGCCGTCATCGAGTTGCTTTGCCTTGACTTCACTGACGATGCCGACCCGCACGCCGGCGATCCGGACTTCGTTGCCGGAAACCAGCGAGGCGGCCGAGGGAAGCTCGGCCTTGATCTCGTAGGTCGGCACGAACGGCAGGCCCTTGTTGGCGTTGTACGAGAAGAACACGCTGACCACGGCGATCACAGCGGTGATCGCCCCGACCAGAACCGGGCTCGCGGAGATTCTTGAGCGACGGCGTTTCATGGTCCGAGCAGGTAGTCGAGGATTTTCATGCGGCTTGAGGTCGAGGTCTCGCCGGTCGCACCGGTCGCCGGCCGGCTGCGGCCTTCGAGGCCGGAAGCTCCGGCGTCCCCGGTTTCACCGGTCGGTCCGAGCGGGAAGCCGAAGCCGCCTTCGCCGGTTTCACCGGTCTCCCCCGTCTCGCCGGTCGGTCCGGTCAGCCCGGTCACACCCGTGACTCCGGTTTCTCCGGTCGGGCTCAGGGTTTCACCGGTCACTCCGGTGGTGCCGGTTACGCCGTCGATCAGTTCGTCGGTTTCACCGAGCGAACCAAGGGCCTCGCTGAGCGAAGCCGAGGAGCTGGAGAGGGTGTCCCAGTTCGCGGTACAGCCGCCGGTCGAACGGTCGGCGTAAGTGGAACAACCGGAAATCACGAGGTTGGTGCGCTGGTAGTGCCCGTACTGGTCGTAACCGTTGAGCAGCGACGAGGTGTTGTAGATCAGCCTCATCAGGTTGTCGAAGCCCTCGCCCTCGTCGAGCGTCTTGAGGAAGAAGTTCAGGTTGGAACCAGGCGAGTAGGCCTTCCGTGAAAGGTTGCCCAGCTTGTTGATGATCGGACGGGAGGCAACGAGATCGGGACCGGCGGTCCGGGTTGCGCGACCCAGGCTGGTGATCGAAATCCGTCCGGCCTCGGCGAACGGACCGAGCTTGGTCTGGACTTCACTGATGTCCGCAGCCGCCGGCTTCAGGTACCGGAAGACCGGAATCGCGTTGTCTGCGAAGGCACCGACAGCGTTGAAGTCGGCGCGCAACTGGCGCAGCGTTTCGGGCAGGTTCTTCAGGTTCTGCTGCAGGTCCTCCCCGCGCTCGGCCGTCGCCGCTGCCGTGTAGCCGGCGTTCTTGAAGAAGTTGATCATGTTCGACTTCTTCTTGGCGAGAGCCGACATGTTCTTCTCGCCGTCAACCGCGAGCTGGGCAAGGCGCTTGTTCTCGGAAGCGAGAATCGCCAGGACCTTGTTGACCTGCTGCAGCGCGGGATTGGCCCTGTCAACGACTTCCCGCAGATCCTCTCCCCTGGTCGCCAGACCGGCACCCAGTTCGTTGAGGATGATCCGGAACCGCTGCGCGTAAGGCAGTCGGTAAATGTTGTTGATCAGGTCGAGGTCGACCGACTTGAAGTTGTTCTGAACCGGCAGCAGATACTGGCCGGCACCCGGCTCTCCGTCCGGGATCTGCTCCAGCGAAGGCGGCGGCTCGGAACCGGCCGGGCGCGGCTCGGTCACCTGGCAGTCGAGGAATTTCTCGCCGATCAGCGACTGCGGCCGGATCACGCAAGACGCGTCTTCCTTCCAGTCCTGGAAGCCCGGGTCGTTGATCTTCATCACGACGATCGCCTTGCCGGGGATGTCGGAACCGGTTTCCTCGCCCGGACGGGACACATCGACATCACTGACGCTGCCGACGTTCGCCCCGGCGACTCGCACATCGATGCCGGAAACCACGAAGGCGCCGTTGTCGAAGACCGCGCGGACCTCGTAGGCGTCGCTGTCGTCATTGCAGCTTCTGATCAGCAGCACGACGGCGACGATCGCCAGGATCACGAGCAGGATTGTGATGATTCGCTTCAACATCACGGCACCTGTGAGGGGTCGCACTTACCAGTCAGATTGCCGTTGTCGAGGAACGGGTTGGATCCGGCGATGGGCTGGACGCCACCGCCCGGGCAGCGGTTGATCCCGGACACTGCCTGGAGGCCGCCATACACGGCGGTGCTTGCAGGCTGGATCGCCGTGCCGTTCAACTGGAAGACACCGGTGGCGGTCGGGGTGACCTTTGCGTAGGGGCCGTTGGCGTCATAGCCGGCGATGATTCCGGCCAGTTTGTTCCAGGTGCCGAAGATGTCGGGGGCGTAGGCGCGCGCTTCCGAAGCCTCGTCCTGATTGGCATCGAGGGCGCGGACCACCGCGTTCACGGCCGGTTCGGCTCGACCATGGAGCGGGATGATCTGCGAGAGCAGATCAGAGGTGTCGTTGTTCGGGCCGGGGCGGCCGGCTGCCAGAGCGAGGTCGTTGAAGACCGGGCGGGCCCGGTTCAGCACCGGCCGCAGGTCGTTCTTCAGGTAGTTGGCGAGCCCGGCGTCCGCGGCCCGGCCGGAAGCGGCGATCATCGGCTCGACGTCATCGAGTGCCGCCCGCAGGTTGGCGAAGGTGGTGTTGCCCTGGCGCAGGGTCGGGGGAAGCTCGTCAAGGGCGAGGGCCAGCTCCTCGTTGTTGTCGGCGATCTCGCCGAGGGCGATGTTCGCGTTGCTGACCAGTTCGGTCAACTGGGGCGAAACTTCGGCCAGGCGGGTCACGAACTCGGAGGTGTTGCCGACGAACTGGTCGAGCCTGGTGTCCTGGTCGGCCAATTCGGCCATCAGGCGCTGGGTGCTGGAGAAGGCGGCCCCGCTGTACTTGAAGGTCTTGTTCGCGCCCTCTGCCCCCTCGCCGGCGTAAATCGAGGCGATGCCCTGGATCCAGTTCGACCAGCCGTTGCGGGTGGTCTTGTCGAAGATGTCGAAGAACTGGTCCAGTTCGACCGCCGTGGCGGTCACGCCTTCACCGAATTCGTGACCCTCCGGCAGCTCCTCGGCGTTGTCGGGTCCGGGCGAAAGCGAGATGTAGTGGTTGTGGAGGGAGGACAGCGAACTCTTGCGGATAACCGCCGCGGTGCCCTCATGGAGTTTGCGGTCGATCTCGACTTCCATCTCGACCCGCATGTCGTCAGTCAGTTCGACCTTGGTGATGCTGCCCACCGGCGAGCCGCCGATCATCACGTGATTCCCGGTCACGATGCCGCTGGCGCTCTGGAAATCGAAGGTGTACTTGTAACCCGAGTCACCCTTGAAGATCAGAGAAGCGACGAAAACGATCGCAACAACAAGCGCGCCCAGAGTCACCACTCTGAGCACCGTGGAGCTACGTCCTTTGCTGACGCGACTTGGATTTGCTTGATTGGCAGTCGTCAATCTGAGCTACCCGGTGATTCTCCCCACCAAAGAAGCCTCCTTCCTGCGCGCATGCTACCTGAGCGACCGGCGTAAGAGCCTTACGTCAAGAGCCGGTCCAGCCGCCAGCGAGGCAGGGGCCGGGAGCACAGGGATTGTTGACCGCTCCGTTGGTCCGCAGGAAGCCGTCGATCATCTCGATTGCACTGTCGGTCACGCGGGGGTGTTCATGCGGATCTTCGCCCGATGGCGGGGCAGTATTCGTGATCGGAGCGGGGTCGGTTCCGATGAATCCGTCCGGCCCCGGCCCCGGTCTGAGCGGCCCGCTGTCCCAGTAGGCCACTGCCGATCCGTAGTGCGGGAAAGTGGTCACCGGTTCGAGGCCCCAGTCCCAGTCCACCCCGGGCCACCGGGCCTCGTCGACCAGCGGGCTGATCGCCTTTGCCCCGACCGTGCGGGCTTCCACGTTGGTCTGCCAGTTGGTGACCAGGTGATCGCCGAAGGCGGTGTCGAACAGAACCTGATGGGGTGGCGTGTCGGGAAGCGGGTCCGTAGTCATGCGGTTGGCATACCCGTTTGGCTCTCCCCTGTCCCAGAGCATCTGGATCAGGCCCAGGGCAAGCGGTCGCTCGACCTGATTCGGGTAGGCCGGATTGAAGAATGCGCCGTAAGTGCCCCAGGAGCCCGAGCGGGTCAGGAGCACCGAGTAATTCATCGCTGCCACTCCCAGCGCCCCCTTGTCGAAGTCGGGGGCCAATGCCATGAGCGCTCCGCCCATGATTCCGCCCTGGCTGATGCCGCGGTACCAGGCCCGGACATTCGGACCGGTCTTGAGGGCCGCTTCGAGGGTGCTTACATCCGGCACGACCGCGTTTCCGTCTCCGCCCGGGACTTCGGCCGGGCTGACCTCACCGGGATCGAACCGGAAAGCCGCCTTCGAGGCGAAACCGTCCGGGAGGATCATCAGCCGGCCAAGCAGGAGCTCGTTCAAGAGACCCTGCTGAAGCCGGTCCGCGACTTTGGGGAAATTCGAAAGGTTCATCAGGGCGCCGGTGACCGTGACGATGTCTCCTGTGGACATGCCGATCTCGTCGGTGCCACAGATCGTGAATCCCTTCGCCGCGGTCTTGCGCTGCGACTCGGCGTGAATCTCGCCGCCGATCGATCCCATCAGTCCGTGGCCGTACACGATCGCGCGGCCACGCAGGTCTGGTGTCGGCAGATCTTCGGGATCGACCGAGCCGGGATTGACGATCGCGTTCGGAATGATGCATTCGAAGTTCGCCTCGTAGGTGCCGTTTGGCTGAGGGACTCCGTCCTGATCGAGGTTCAGGGTGGCCCCGGTCGCGCACTCATTGGCCGATGAAGGATGGTCGAGAAAACATGGAACCTCGAAGGTCCCCTCGACCCGCCGGGCGACGGTGCTGCTCGGATCGACCTGGACTGAAGTCACCTCGAAGCCGGGCGCGTCGCCCTGGGCAACGCGGTCATCGAGGTCTTCGTCCCCAAGTTGGGCGAAGGCCTGGTTCCTCATCGAGAGTGCCCGGCCGCTGTTGTTCTCGTCACTGGCGGTGGTGAAGTCCCAGGCCAGGTAGAGAGTGGAGCGCTTGATTCCCGCTGCCCGCAAACGCTTGAAGATGTCTTCGTAGAAAGACCTGCGACCGTTGATCCTCGAGTCGGTCGAACGCAGGAAGTCGCGGTAGTAACGGAATCCGTCGGGGGCCGCCAGCACGTTTCCGACCGAGTCCTTCAGGTTGCGGAGCACGACGATGTACCGGGAAGCTGACTTGAAGTTGACCATCGGGTGGATCAGCAGGCTGGTCGCATTCGAGGTTGTCGCGTTCGAGTCGATCTCGACCCAGATTGGCTGCCGCTCCCGGGTTCGGGCATCGAGCACGATGACTGGTGCGGTGGCCGATAGGTACTGGGCCGGGTCGGCCAACCCGACCGGATTGGTCTGGGCCAGGGCCGCCGGGTTGTCGAGCCCGGGCACCCTGACCGAGATCGTCTGCCCCTGGCTGAAACCGTCGCTCTGGCGATAGGGCTCGGGGTCGATCGCGACCCCGCCGGAATTCTCCGGCATCGCTTCCCCGGTGAAGTTGATCCGGCGGCCCGTTGCCGTAGTCGCGTCGGCCAGCGTGTAGTAGTTGTCCGGAAACGGCGACATGCAGATCGCCGGATCCGGTGCGGCGATGAAGTTGCAGTTCTCCGCCCTCGACAGGTCCGGTTCCGGCGCCTTGCAGTCGGCGGACTGTCTCAGCATCGCCTTGCGCCTGCTCAGCACCTTTCCGGCCTTGACCTGAATGTCCCGGTCCTGGCAGGTCGCGACCTGCGTCCGCCCGACCGTAGTCAGCTTCAGTCCGATCGAGCGCCACTGGCCGGGGCGCTTGAAGCGCGGATAGGCGACGTTGGTCAGCGGCTTCATCACGCCGTTTCCGTCAAAGGTCGAAGAAAGCGCCCGGACCCTGATCTTGCCCTTCCGGTCGGACCTGATCTTGACTTTGAGCAGGCCACGGTTCAGCATCGGATTCTGACCCGGGTCAACGATGTTGACCGCAATTTTCGGCTTCGGCTTCGCCTCGACCGGCGCGGCCGGGACCGCCAGGAGGGTCACAGCAAACAGACCCACCATTAACAGGGGGTACGGCAATCGCCGTCTTGGGGTCTTTCGAAGTTCGATCAGCATTGTTCCCTGGTGCCGGCAGTCCCTGCCGTGCCGGCTCAACTTACCAACCCCGGCCCGGGTGGAAGGATGCGGACCAGGGCAGCTACCCGAGCAGGGACTTGAGGTATGGAAGCGGGTCGATCGGACTGCCGCCGGTTTGCCACGGTCCGACCCAGTACTCGAAGTGGAGGTGGCAGCCGGACGAACTTCCGGTGGTGCCCACGCGGCCGATCGGTGCTCCGGCTCCGACCACCTGCCCCACCTTGAGCGGCGACCGGCGGATCATGTGCATGAAGACGAAGTTTGTGTTGGTGCCGATGTTGTGCAGCACCACGTAGTTGCCGCCGCCGTCGTCCCACTCGTTGTAGAGAACCCTCGCCCTCTTGATCGAAACCAGCCTGGTTCCGCAGGAGGCCGAAAGGTCCTGGCCCTGATGGATGTGACCGGGACGGCCAGCCCCGAAACGGGAGCCGGAACTGCCGAAACTGAACGGCCCCCGGACCGGAAATACCTCGACCGGAATCGACGAGATCGGGTAGATCCTCAACTCCCGCGGGGAACGGGCGCGGTTGCCACCGGTATCGACCACCGAGAGGTAACCCTTGACGGTCCCTCTCGGAACGGTGACTCTTATCGCTCCCACGCTTCTGGTCCTCCACCTCGCGCGGATGCGACCGTTCCTGCTCCGGAAGATCACCCGGGTGACCCGGTTGAGGTTGTTGCCCCGGACCGCGATGATCGCCCCCCGGGTTGCCCGGCTGGCGGAGACGCATTGACGGAGGCAGAGGATCCGGGTGATCACCGGCAGACCGGGCACCCCGATGCCGCCGCCGCTGGTTGTGGCCGAGGATGAGGCGTCACCCGCCCCTTCGCTCACCGTGCCGGGCGCGGGTGAGGGGTCGACCGGATCAACCGGCGAGTTCTCGAGTGAAGCGGTGCCGGCCCCGTCCAGGTATGCCGCACCCGCCTGGGCCGGCAGGAGAACGATGAATGTGAGTGCCAGGAAGCCGAGCACGACCAGCATCAGCGTTGCCGGGGTGATCGTCTGCCTCCTGCCCCTGCGCGTTGGAGCTCCTCGCATCCGGGAAACCATAACATGAGTTGTAGACGATGATTCCGTGAGCTGCTGCACACAAACTTGCAGATCCGGATTCCGGCAGTGGCACTTTGCGCAGGAAACAAGCCAACCCTGTCCCACGGGAGGGTGCCCCTGAACTAACCTTGTCCTGAGGTACAAGCGACCGCATGGCCGCCCGGGGATAGCCTGACATTCGCTTTTCCCTCGAAATCAAATCTTGCCACCAGGAGGAACTCTCCAGATGACCGCGATTCGCCAGAAGAACGTGACCGCTGCCCAGTGGAACGCCAACGGTTCAGCCGTTGAATCCACTGACCTGACCAAGGAAGAGAACGTCGTCTTCGGCAGCAACGTCTTCTCGATCAAGACCCAGAAGGAGCGGCTCCCGGCCGATGTCTTCGAACGCCTTCAGGGCACCCTCGAACGGGGCGAAGCCCTCGACGTGGATCTGGCCGATGCCGTCGCCGACGCGATGAAGGACTGGGCGCTCGAGAACGGCGCCACCCACTACACCCACGTCTTCCAGCCGCTGACCGGTCTCACCGCCGAAAAGCACGACTCGTTCTTCCGGCCGACCGACGAAGGCGGCTCGATCGCCAAGTTCAAGGGCAGCGAGCTGATCCAGGGTGAACCTGACGCCTCCTCGTTCCCCACCGGCGGTATTCGCGCCACCTTCGAGGCCCGCGGTTACACCGCCTGGGACCCGACCAGCCCCGCCTTCCTGCTGGACAACCCGAACGGCACCCTGCTCTGCATCCCGACCGCCTTCGCCTCCTGGACCGGCGAGGCACTGGACGCCAAGATCCCGCTGCTGCGTTCGATGGACGCGCTTTCGCGTTCCGCGGTCAAGGCGCTCAAACTGCTCGGTGACGAGGAAACTTCCCGCGTGGTGACCACGGTCGGCCCGGAGCAGGAGTACTTCCTGATCGACGAGCAGTACTACTACGCCCGTCCCGACCTGGTCCTGACCGGCCGTACCCTGTTCGGCGCCCAGCCGGCCAAGGGTCATGAGCTCGACGACCATTACTTCGGCGCCATTCCGGAACGGGTGCTCGCCTACATGATGGATTGCGAGGCCGAACTGGCCAAGCTCGGCGTGCCGATCACCACCCGCCACAACGAGGTCGCTCCCGCCCAGTACGAGGTCGCCCCGATGTTCGAGAACTCGAACGTGGGCTCCGACCATCAGCAGCTGCTGATGCAGGTACTCCAGAGCAAGGCCCGCCAGTACGGCTTGGTCTGCCTGCTCCACGAGAAGCCGTTCGCCGGCGTGAATGGCTCGGGCAAGCACAACAACTGGTCGATGGGCACGGACACCGGTCACAACCTGCTCGATCCGGGCGACACCCCGGCCGAGAACCTCAGCTTCCTGTTCTTCTGTGCCGCCGTGATCCAGGCGGTGGACAAGCATCAGGGCCTGATGCGGGCAACCGTGGCCAACATCGGCCAGGACCACCGCCTCGGTGCCAACGAAGCGCCGCCGGCGATCATCTCGATCTTCCTCGGCGCAGAGCTGGAGAAGGTCTTCGAAACGATGGCAGCCGGCGAGGGTGACCCCCACACCCCGGACGAGGTCCTCGATCTCGGAGCCGAAGTCCTTCCCGACCTGCCGATGGACGGCGGCGACCGCAACCGGACCTCGCCCTTCGCCTTTACCGGCAACAAGTTCGAGTTCCGGGCGCTCGGTTCGAGCATGTCGCTGGCCTTCACCAACACCGTGCTGAACACGATCGTCGCCGAAGCGATCGACGACCTTGCCGGCAAGCTGGAAACCGCCGAGGGCGACGACCTGGCCGCCAAGGTGATCAAGGTCGTGACCGACTCCTACGTCGAGAACCGCCGCATCATCTTCGGCGGCGACGGCTACTCGGAGGAATGGCAGAAGGAAGCCGAGAAGCGTGGCCTCAAGAACCTGCGCACCACCCCGGACGCCCTGCCCGAGGTCGTCGCCCCTTCGACCATCGAAGCTTTCGACAAGTACAACGTGCTCTCCGAGCGCGAACTTGAAGCCCGCTTCGAGGTCTGGGTCGAGCAGTACGCCATGAACGCGAACATCGAGGCGGAGACTGCCGCGACGATCGCCAGGACGCAGATCATCCCGGCTGTCGCAAAGCACCTGATCCTGCTCGACGACGCCGACGCCGATCTGCTCGAGAAGGAAAGCCGCGGGCTTTTCGACGAGCTGGTCGACAGGACCATCGCCCTCGAGGACGCCAACGGCTACCCGGACGGCATCGAAGAGGAGGGCATGGACCTCGCGATCTACGCCCGCGACAAGCAGCTCGCTGCCATGCACGAGGTCCGGGTCGTGGCTGACAAGCTCGAGCGAATCGTCGCCGACAACTACTGGCCGCTGCCGAAGTACAGCGAGATGATGTTCATCAAATAGCGGCCAACGCGCCTCGGGGGAACGAGGAAGCGACCAGAAGGGCCCCGGAATTCCGGGGCCCTTCCCGTTTAATTAGTGGGGCCGCCGGGGCCGCCGTCGCGCTGGATCTTCTCCATCTCGGCCTGGATCTTGTCCTCGGGAATGCCGGACTGCTTGTAGGCGGTCCACCAGTTCGGGATGATCCCGAAGATGCCCCAGGCGAGGATCGGTATCGCCGGCCAGAAGAAGTTGTCGGTTCCGGTCCAGGCCCAGATCGCGACCATGAGCACGCTGACGCCGAAGTAGATGGCCAGGTGCGAGAGGAAGTCCCGCTTCGCCTCGAGGCGGTTGATCGCCTGCTGGCGAAGGTCGTGCTTCGGTTCGCTGGCTTCCACTTATTGCCTTTCCGACTTGGTCACGGTTGCCCCGACATGGTAGCCGCCAGAATGCGGCTTCGATCAATCGCTTTCTGCTGGCGCTGTTCCACCGATCCGGGGGAATATCGCCACCAGAAACCTCTACGAGTCGAGCGCGGCAATCGGGATTCGGCTCCTGGCGATGGAGGTTCGACTCCGGCCTTGGGGGTTGACGGCGTATCTCACGATTCCCTGCCGGGTTCCGCCTCGAGGGCCATGAGCTTGAAGCATTTTTCCTTCTCCAACCTGACGATCCTCGCTACCCGCTCGCGGTCCTGAATGATCTCTTCGGTCGAGAATCGGATCACCTGCCGGACTTGCTGGCGCAGTTCGTTCTCGCGGTAGGAGTCGTCGTAGAAAGCGAGCCTTCCGCTGTGGGATTCAGCCCCGTCGACTTCGACAAGGAGACCACAGTCTTCGTAGACGAAATCCGGGTAGTAGCGACCCTTTGGCTGATTGACCACGGGCCCCCCGAGGTCAAAGTCCCGGTCAATCTCCAGCATCAAGCCCTCGATGTAAGCACGGGCATCCTTCATCTCGGGATGCCGTCGCCTGACAAGTTCCCGGTTCTTCCCCGCTCCCTTCCAGCCTTTTCCGAGTTGACCACACCGGAGCAAGTCCGACTCGTTCAGCACTCCCTGCATGTCTGCCTCCTTGAAGGCATCCCACAAGGCCTTCTCGGGGAGGATCGCCGATAAGTCCAGAAACAGCCGAGCAACATTGAGGACCGGGATTCCGTGTCTGCGCGTTCGGTCCGCACTC
Source organism: Solirubrobacterales bacterium (assembly GCA_020438425.1). Classification (GTDB taxonomy): domain Bacteria; phylum Actinomycetota; class Thermoleophilia; order Solirubrobacterales; family 70-9; genus 67-14. Next base: position 14,240 of record JAGQUQ010000008.1, on the reverse strand, counting down.
GGCAGATACCTGCTTCCGCGGACCACCACTCTCTGTCTGCTGGCAACCCCCAACCCGTCGAGCCAGAAATCTCTCCTCTTCCCGCCTGCCGGTCGAACCACCTCAATCGCACCCTTGTGATCCCGAAAACCCCAGAGGTCAGCGGCGGCACTGCCCGCCACCACCGAGTCGCCGCCGGCAGCCAGCGTTGCTGCCATGCACATCGCTCGACGCCCGTCGATCGGGCGTCCCACCGCGTAGACCCCGAGGCGGTAGCCAACCGGCAGCAACCGACGGTTCCTGATCCTGGCATCGATCATCCTTCTCGACATGCCCAGATCAAGAAGCTGGGTCCTCGTGAGCATTCCGTATTGGCTGCCAGCCAGGCGGAAGACTTCCGATGAAGTCGGTCGACCCATTTCAAATGGTCCCTGTCTGATTCAACAAGCCGCGGGAAATCATCCCTCGAGCATGCCGGTAGTTCCCTCAAAAGTGGTTCACATCTGCAACAGTTCTGAGACTGAGCCGATAGATCCGATTCTGGCATCAACTGTCCACCGAATCGGTGGACAAACGCCATCAGAACATTGGTCAGGAGCGGACTACTACCACCGTTCCCAATCGGGCGAATTTGTAGACCAGCGGGGCTTCCGGTGCGGGAACCCGGACGCAGCCGTGAGAGGCCGGGTAAGGCGGGACATCCGGGTACTCGTGGAAGGCGATCCCGTTGTTGAAGTACGAGGCGTAGGGCAGCCAGGTGGAGAACGGAACCGACCAGGACATCAGTTCCTTGCGGAACACCTCGTAGCGACCGGTCGGAGTGTCGTTGCCCGGCGAACCGGCCGAGATGTGGATGGTCCGGACCGCACGCCCGTTGCGGACCAGCATCAGTACCCCGCGGCCGATCCGGACCTCCATCAGGCGCCTCGGTCGTTTGGCGCTGGGTCGCGGCCGCTTCGCCGTCCTGAGCTCCGCCCTGGTCGCCGGGCCGGCAACCCCGTCCCGGGCGAGACCTTCCCAGGACTGGAAGGCCATCACCGCCTGCTCGGTCTGGTAGCCGACCACGCCGTCCACCCCGCTCTGGGGCAGGTAGCCGAGATCGGCGAGCTTCTGCTGGAGCCAGATCGCCCCGGTCGAACGGACCCCGTACCGTCCACCCTCGCCGGGCGGCGCGGGCTTCTTTTCCGGCTCGGCGAAATCCTCCCGCTGCTTCGGCGCGCTGACGGTCAATCCGCCCGACTTCACCTTCACTTCATCCACCCGCTTGAGCGAGGTGAGCGTGTAGGTGACCTGGGCCACCCTCCCCTCCACCGCTTCCTGCTCCCGCCTGGTCCGCTTCTCCGGAGCGGCCGGGATCCCGCCCAGGAACCGCTCGCTGAAATCGATCACCGCTTCGCCGTCACCGTTCACCTTCACACCCTCGACTTCGGTTCCCCGCGGGATGTAGGTGCGATCGGCCGGAACTTCGAGCAGCGCTTCGGCCGCGGCTTCCGGCGCCTCTGCGGCCGGAACCTCGCGCTCCACCGGGTTGAACTGCTCCCCTTCGGTCGAGAAGACCTTCACGGTCTCGGTCGCCCCGGACGGTCCTGCCTGGTCCGTACCGGACCCCGACCCGCCTTCATCGGAAGAGCCGCAGCCGGCGAGCGCGATCAGGCCGGAAACCGCGAACAGGGAGACGAAACGGGAGGCAGGCACGCCCATACCCTAGTAAGACGAGAAGCAGAAAATTGTCCGTATTCGACGACTTTCCGCTTCTCGCGGGTCCTTGGGCCTCTAGGATCGGGTCATGAGGATGAGGGCTGCTGTACTCGAGGAATTTGGTCAACCGCTCGTGGTTCAGGAGGTCGACCTGGCCGAGCCGAAAGCGGGAGAGGTACTGGTCCGGCTGGAGGCCTGCGGGGTCTGCCACACGGACATGTACACCGCATCCGGTGCCGACCCTTCGGGGTACGCGCCCTGCGTGCTCGGCCACGAAGGCGGCGGCATCGTCGAAAAGGTTGGCGAGGGCGTCACTTCGGTCGCTCCCGGCGACAAGGTCGTGACCATGTTCTCCCCCCAATGCCGCGAATGCGTTCACTGCCTCGACCCGCGGACCAACCTCTGCATGGCGATCCGGGCCGAACAGGGCCTCGGCCACCTGCCCGACGGCACCACCCGCCTTTCCCGGAACGGAGAGGACATCCGCCACTTCATGGGCACCTCGACCTTTGCCGAGTACACGGTGATGCCGGAGATCGCCCTGGCGAAGATCAACCCGGAAGCGCCGCTCGACCATGCCTGCCTCTTTGCCTGCGGGCTCTCAACCGGTCTCGGCGCTGCGATGTACACGGCAAAGGTGGACGAAGGCACGACCTGCGTCGTCTTCGGAGCCGGCATGGTCGGCCTCGGTGCGGTCGCCGGCTGCCGCCTCCAGGGTGCCGAACGGATCATCTGCGTCGACCTTTCGGAGGACCGGCTCGAACTGGCCAGGGGTCAGGGCGCGACCGACCTGAAGGTTGCCGACGAGAACACGGTCCAGTGGATCCTCGACGAGACCGGTGGCTTTGGCGCCGACTACACATTCGAGGCGACCGGCCTCGTCAATGTGATGCAGCAGGCGGTCGAGGCGACCCGGATGGCCTGGGGACTCTGCACCGTCGCCGGGGTGGCCGGCAAGGGCGAGACCCTGGACATCGTGCCGCGGCTCCTGATCACCGGCCGCCGCGTGGCGGGCTCCTCCTTCGGCGGGGTCAAGGGCCGCGACCAGGTGCCCGAACTGGTCGACCGCTATCTGGCCGGCGAGATCGACGTCGAGCCCTTCCTTTCCCACCGGATCAGCCTCGACGAAGTCAACAAGGGCTTCGACCTGATGGAAGCCCAGGACGGCATCCGCAGCGTGATCGAGTTCAATTGACCCTCACCCACCCCTCCCCCTCACCCGGAAAGGACCGGCCATGATCATCCAGCGAGTCGAACAGTCCGAATGGCTCTCCAACTCGTACCTCGTCTGCGACCGTGAAGGCGGGACCGGCGTGCTCGTCGACGGCAACGGGGTGATCGAGCCGCTGCTGGAGAGAGTTGACCGGGAAGGGATCACGCTGACCCACATCCTGCTCACCCACGAACACTGGGACCACGTCGTCGATCTGCGCGAGGTGGCGGACCGCTACGGGATCCCGATCGTGGCCAGCCAGAAGACGGCCGACCTGGTCGATTTCAAGGTGGACGAGATCGTCGGGGACGGCGACGAAACCGTTTCCGGCGATCTCACCATCAAGTGGATCGCGACTCCCGGCCATTCCGACGGTCACATGGCGCTGCTGATCAACGGCACCGACGTGATCACTGCCGACGTGATCTTCAAGGGCACGGTCGGTGGCACGGTGGCCCCTGGTGACACCGGCTTTCCGGAACTGAAGAGCTCGATCATGGACCGGCTGATGACCCTGCCACCGGAGACCAGGATCCACCCGGGCCACTGCGAACCCTCGACGGTTGGTGACGAGTGGGAGAACAACCCGTTCATCCGGGTCTGGCGCGGTCTCGACGAGGAAGGTGACGAGCCCTGCGAAGTGAACAACTTTGGTTCGGCAACGCTGGTTCTCTGGGCGCCGGACTATGACGGGACCAACAAGGCCTGGATCCGGCTGCCCGACGGCGAGGACAAGATCACCGGCGGATCACAGATTCTCAGCCGGGGTTAAGGCGGGACCGGCCGTCAGAAGCGGTAGCGGAAACGGCGGAAAGCACCGCTGAAGGCTCCGGCTTCGGCCAGGCCGCCGAGCCCGAGCAGCGCGCCGATCCCGAAGGCCGCCTTGGCGCCGTTCGGGATGCTGCCCCAGATTCCCTTCGAATCGTCCCCCGGAGCAGCCTCCTCGGTTCCGGTCGCCGGTGTTTCGGTGGATGGCACCACCGTGGCGATCTGGGTCGGGTCGATCAACTGGCCGGTGACCGTGTCCCCCGATTGCTCAACCGGGGCTGGCTGCTGCTTCTCGGGCTGCTGCCGGTTCGAGGGTGACGGAGTGCTGCCGGAGGTCGTGCCACCGGTGCCCGTCCCGTCGTCGTAGTCGTCGTATCCGGGTACATAACCGGGGTCGTAGGTGCCCGAATCCTCGGGGGTCGAGTCGTTCTCGTCCTTCGACTTGTCCTTCTCTTTCGGCTTTTCCTTCTTCACCTTGCCGACCGTGATCAGAGCGGCCGCGTCGCCGCCGTCCTGGCCGGGGACCGTCACGTTCAGAATGACCGAGAACTGTTCGTCGTTGCCGGTGAACCTGTGGGAGACGGTGTTCTTCGTCGTCTGGTCTGATGCGCCGTCCCCGAAGTCCCAGTTGTAAGTGGCGGTGCCGTTTGCGCCGGTGACCTTTGCCTTGAAGGTGACTGTCTCGCCACTCTCGATCGTCTTCGCGGCCGGGGTCAGGGTGACCGAGAGGTCAGCCGGTTTGCTGATGTAGATCTCCGGGTTGAAATCCTTGTAGCGGACCCGTTTGGTCTGACCGTTCTTCCGGAAGGACATCTCGGTGTAAGTGTCGGTTGCGCTGAAGAGCGGACAGGAAGCGGACTCGGCCCTCATCTGGTCACCGGTGCAGGAAGGTCCGCCGAAGGCCGCGCCAGGAAGGGTGATCTCGACCCCGGGAACGGTGTCAACGTTGAACTGTCCGGAGCGGGAGTCCGCGTTTTCGAGGATGTCCCGGACCGTGTAGGTCGTGGCCCCGCCGTCGGTCGGCGCAATCTCCTCCAGTTCGACCTTGACCGGGTTCGCCGTCCAGGCGTAACCGTTCACTTCGACCAGTCCGGGCTGATACGGAAAGAAGGCGGCCTTGACTGCCGAGGGGGATCCAGCCAGGAGCAGAACCGCGAACAGCGCGGCCGACGCCAGGCAAAGCCCTCTCTTGCCGAGCGCAGGAGCCATCAGGAACCGGTCGAGTAGGTGTAGGTGAGGGTGAAGAAACCGAAGCGGTCCGGGCGCGGGTCCTGACCTTCAAACTCGGGGCTGTAGCCGGGATAGAAGCCGGCGAAAATCCCGGTGCCCTCGGGCGGGACGAAGCCGGGAATCTTGACGTAACTGACCGTCCTGGTCCCGTTGCCGTTGTCAATCACGTTGTGGGACTCGGCCAGGCCCGGCATCAGCTTCACCATCACCGCCCGCTGGTCGGGGAAGGCCGTGCCGTCGGTCCCGTTGACCTTGAAGATCAGGCGCGAAGCGGTGTCGCCTTCGAGCTCGATCTCGGGATCGGAAACGGTGAAGTTGATGGTGTTGGTGCAGTAGCGGAAGCCAACGGTTCCACTCGACCTGATCAGGGTGTTCTCGGGATCTTCCGGGGTCTCGGGGATGGTCCAGCCGGAGGCGAAGGGGAAGTTGAATGAGTAAACGAGATCGAGCGGCCCTGACGCCGGGTCGGCGGTGGCTCCGTTCTCGACCCGGGTTCCCGCCCCCGAGGCGACGTAGTTGATGAAGCTGTCGCGCACATACCACTTGACCGTGGCCGCGGAAGTGACCGGCAGAGCCGACGGAGGCTGGGGCTTGACCGGTGGTTCTTCAGGGGTCTCGCCGGTCGGATCGTCAACCTCGGTGACCTTGTAGAGCGCGTACAGATTGAGGTAGCCCCAGACTGTTCCGGCTTTCAGCTTCTGCTTGCGGGAAAGACCGAGCCGGCGGTTGAGGACTTTCGCGCCGCTGGCGGTGAGCCGGGCGTAACCGACCCGGGAGAGTTCCCCTGTTTCGGTGTCGAAGGTACGCCGGCCACCCTTGACAGAAAAGAAGTTGACCTTGCCCTGACCGGCGGAGGCCCTGACCCAGGCGGGCTTGCCGGCGGCCGAGAGGACGGTGATACGGGTCAGGGATACCGAGCGGTTCCTGTGGCGGAGCTTCAGTCCGCCCTTGAAGTCGACCGTGGCCGGGGAACCGTAGGTGACCTTGCCCACAGGGAAGGTGGGCCGGCCGGTGAGCTGATTGGCCGGCTTGATCAGTTTCTGGCGGATTCCGCTGCGCTTCCAGGCCTTGCGGGTCGAATGCATCGGAGCGAGCGTGAACTCCCCTTCGAGTTCGACGATCGGCCCGGTCGGGTTGGTGGTCTCGCAGGGTTCAAGGTTGGCGGCCGAAGCCGTCGGAGGCGCGGCCCCGATCCCGACGAAAACGGCAAGCAGAACCACGACGAGGGCGAACCCGCAAAGGGCCGCCCTCGTCGTTGTCACATCAGTGACGGAATATGAGGCGTTGAGCCTCAGTATCAGTCCCCTTCAGGAAGAGCTACTTCGACAACGAAACCCTGCATTACGGTTCCGTCGAAGTAAGTGGGAGGCGCGGGCGAAGGGCCATTCATCACCTGAAGGATGGCCGCACCAGCGCCCGTCAAGGTCACCTCACCCAGAGGAGGATTCACACTGGGGTCATCGAGTGTCCATGCGATCGATTCGCTGGACTCAGCGACATCGGCTTCAGCCGAATCGAACTCGACCAAGTCAACCCTCCCCGAGACCCAGTCCGGACCGACTCGGGCGGCCACGTCAGCGACGATACGGGAATCAGCCCCATCGATAATCACACTCGGGTCAGAAAAGACGACGCCGTAACCGTGATTGACGTTGCAGATCGCAATGGAACCAAGACCGTTAAGAACCAGTCGATCGTCCGCTGATCCCGGATCGCCGGCATCGTATGTACCCGACGCAGCGTTCCAGGAGAAGTACTTGCCCACACCGGTCATGTCGGAGGGGTTGCTCAGAGTTGTGTTGGCCGTCGTGTTGAACTGACGAGGTGTCATAGCCGAGCCCCTAAGTCCCTGCCGAATACCCCAATCGAGGCTTCCAGTCACTTCCTCGGGAGAATCGAGGATCGGTTCGGCCGCCGGACCAACAAGACTTCCCGGTTGAGTTGTGAACCCGGTGATTGAATCGATCGAACACAGACCTTCCGGGTAGCTGGTCTGGACCGAAAAAGAAATCGGATCCATGTTTGCTCCCGCCTCATATTCGCATGCGGTCGGACCCCCTTCGGCCGTATCACAGAGTCGAAGCGCACTAGAACCATCTTCGGTAAGGCTCACCGGTACGTCATTCCAGACCGCCGTGTCGCCGGCATTCGTGAAGTCGACGCTGGTAGCGGAAGTGTCGAGACTCGCGAGAACAACTCGCTGGGCCGGAGTCCATTCTCCGGTCCGGTTTGTGTCAACCGAAACGATGAGACGAGACTCCGTTCCGTCGACAACGATCGTCGGTTCAGAAAGGGCGATACGAAAGCCGTGAGCCTTGTGGCAAAGCACCAAAGTTCCCGAACCGTTGATTACGACTCGATCGTCAGTCGCTGAGGCAGAACTACCCGGTGCGTATGTCGAACTCGAGGCCGGGAAAGTGAATCCGGTCGGAGGCGGACCCGGGAAGGGAAGCGTGTTGATTGTCACGCCGTCGATTCCCGCATAGGTGCCTCCCGTACCCAGGAAGTAGCCTCGGAACGAAGCCCTGAATCCCCAAGTGATCGGATTCGGCGTGCTCTCGACCGTGCCTGTGAAGGTCGGAACGGGACCAGCGACCGGGAGAGTCCCCGCAATTTCGCTGGAAGCTTCCAGTCCGCATTCGGCAAGGTAGGGATCGACCACTTCGGGCTGACACCCTTCCGCGTTCGGATCAGCGACACAGGGGTCAACCGGTCCATCCGAGGTCACCTTGAGGAAATACGAGAGGGTGCCGATCTTGCCCTTGGGGGCCTTCTTCAGCTTCAGCGCCGTGCGGATCTTGCCGGCGGCGACGTTGGTGAGTGAAAGCTTTGCGCCGGTGACCTTGGCGGTCTTGCCGGACATGTTGATCGTCGCCTTGCCGAAGGCATTGAAGACGCTGATCGTCTTGCCCTTCAGCTTGCCGCTGACTACGGACTTCTTCGCGAAGGTCTTGACCGTGAGTCCGGTGACAGTGACCTTGCCCTTACCGCTGGCGAAGCGAATCCCGCCACCGAGCTTGTGGCTGACCGTGCCGGCAAAGGAACCGTTCTTCGCGACCGAAGTGACTTTCGCCCCCTTTTTGCCGAAACGCTTGGAAACGTTGGCCGGCTTGACGGCCGAGACCTTGCCGGCCTTGCCGGAGGTCAGGTTGAAGGTCGTGTTGCCGGAGGTGACGTCAGCTGCGCTGGCAGAACCGGAAGCGAGGCTGACGAGCAGAAGGGCCGCAGCGGCGAAAGCAGCGAAGGCTGCCAGTACGACGCGACGGGAGACGAGGGGCGAACTCATGCGTGGAAAATCTCCTTGGAACTAGGTCTGAGAGGTGGAAACTGCGAGAGGTACTGAGAATTAGGTCTGCCTTATGAATCCACACTAACACGATTGGGATTAGGAGCGCCTAATGGTGGTCGAGCCATTCCACGTGGAGTGCTGAGCGGCCATCCTTGTGAACGAGTTCCGCCTCGACGCCCCACACTTCGCTGATCAACTGACTCGATAACACGGCTTCAGGGGTTCCGGTTGCGATCGTCCTTCCGTGAGACATGACCACGACCCGGTCGGCGATCGCCGCGGCAAGAGCGAGGTCGTGAACGATCAGCACCACCCCCATCCCCTCGGAGACCAGTTCACGGAGCATCTTCGAGATCGCGGCGGTCGCTCCGAGGTCGAGCTGGGCAGTCGGTTCATCGGCGACCAGCACCGGCGATCCCTGGGCCAGGGCGATGGCGATCTGGACCCGCTGCATCTCGCCTCCCGAGAGAGTTCCGAGGTCGCGGTCCTCGAAACCTTCCATGCGGGCCCGGGCGATCGATTCCGCGATCACATCCCGGTCCTCGGAGGAAAGTCCCTGCAGCGGCTTCAGATGGGTGGACCGGCCGATGTTGACAGCAGCCTGAACGGTCACCCCGGCTGGAACCTGGGCCCGCTGCGGCACGTAGGCCCGCATGTCGGCGAGCCGGCGTCCCCGCAGTTCGGAGAGGTCGACGCCCATCCACCTGACCGACCCTCCATCCGGCCGGCGCAGCCCGCAGAATCCCCGGGCGAAGGTCGATTTGCCGGCCCCGTTGGGTCCGACGATCGCGACCAGTTCTCCCCGCTCGAGCGTCAGATCCGCCGACTCGAGAATCCGCTTCTTGCCGATCGTCACCTGAACCCCGGAGGCCTGCAGCAACGGGGCCCGCTCGTCGATCCGGATCGTCTTTCTGCCGATCGCCATCAGACGGCCTTCCGCAGCAGCCAGAGGAAGAGCGGCACGCCGAGCAGCACCAGGAAAGGGCCGACCGGCATCTCGACCGGGGCGGCGATGGTCCGGGCCAGGGTGTCGGCGGCGGTCAGGAGGGCGGCGCCGGCCAGGGCCGAAACCGGGATCACGAAGGTGTGGTTGTTGGTGCCGCCGAGCAGCCGGACCAGGTGCGGGATGACCAGGCCGAGGAAGGCGAGCAGGCCGGCGATCGCGGCGGCGGCCGAGGCGAGCACGGCGGCTGCGATAGCGGCGAGGAGCCGGATCAGCCTGGGCCTCGAGCCGAGCGAGGCGGCGACGTCATCGCCCAGCATCAGCTTGTCGAGCGGGCGGATCATGAAGACCGCGAGCACGAACCCGAAGGCGAAGTAGGGCCAGACCGTCTCGAGGTTCTCCCAGCCGGTCGAGGTGAGCCCGCCGACCAGAAAGAAGACCGCGTTCGGAACCCGGTCCGGGTAGGCCGACATCAGCGCCGCGGTCGCGGCCGAGAACAGGGCGGCGATCGCGATACCGGCCAGGATCACCCGGGTGATGTTGCCTCCGCCCCGGCCGGTGAATCCGATCAGGAAGACCATGCCGGCGGCAATCAGGCCGAAAGCCAGGGCGCTCAGGGGAAGAAGCTCGACACTGGCAGGGTTGAGCAGGATGATCAGCATCGCTCCGAAGCCCGCCCCGCTGGTCACCCCGATCACGTCGGGCGAGGCGAGCGGGTTGTTGAGTGCCCCCTGAAGGCAGGCCCCGGCCACTCCCAGCGCCGCACCGACCAGGATCGCCTCGATCGTCCGGGGCAGGCGGAGTACCTCGATGATCTGCTGGCTGGTTTCCGGGACCTTGTCACCGAAAATCGTCCCGATCACGTCGCTGACCGGGATGTGGACCGCGCCGAAGGCGAGCGAGGCACAGAAGGCCAGGACCAGGGCCGCCGCCATGAAGACGGCCACGACTATCGGCCTGACAGGAGTCAGCTCACTCCCCCGGTCCCGCGGTCAGACCGGGGAGGCCCCGGAGATCACCAGTTTCTGAGCCACTTGCTGCGGGCCGAGCCGATGATCTGGCCGACATCGGTCCCGGACTGAAGCAGTTCGTTGTCGACCGACACGTAGACCTTGTCGTTCTGGATCGCATTGGTCGTCTTCCAGGCTTCGTTGTTCTTGATGTAGTCGGCGACTTCACTGAGGTCATCGGTGTTGCCGTGAGGCACGACGATGATGATGTCAGGGTTCTGGGCAACGACCACCTCGTCGGAGAGCTTCACGAACCCGCCGCTCCGGTTGCCGACGCCACCGGTCACCAGGCGGCCACCGGCCTTCTGGATGATCTGACCGCCCCAGCTGTTGCCGAGGAAAGCCATCGCGGTGTTGCCGATGCCGAGCACGACCAGAACCTTTGGCCGGGAGGGCGGAAGGCCCTTGGTCGCCGTGCGGATCCGGTTCTGGATCGATCGCTTGAGGTTGTTGGCCTGCTTCTGCTTGCCCAGCCACTTGCCGATCTTGGTGACCGTCGGATTCACCTGCCCGATGGCGGTCGGGTCGGCATAGACCACCCGGATGCCGAGGCTCTGGAGGGCCTTGGTGCCCTTGGCCCAGCGAGTGGAACTGAAAACCAGGTCAGGCTTCAGCTTGGCCATCACCTCGAGATTGGGGCCGTTCGGATGCGAGAGGGGCAGGCTCCGCACATTCCGGAGGCGCGGATCAAGCCGACGCGCGCCACCGATCGTGGCGCCGATCGCGACCGGCCTGGCCCCCATCTTGACCATCGCCGATGCGGCGAAGGGACTGAGCGCTACCACCCGCTTCTGCTTTGCGGCATCGGCCTGCGGAGCCAACCCGCCGAAGCTGACGAGCATCGCGGCAAGCACCATCACCGCCCCGAAAATTCGGCCGGGTCGGGACATGGAGCGTGCGGATGCGATCGTCATTTTGGGAACTGAACTCCTTGAGGGGTAGGCAAGTAACCTTGGAACACGGCGCGGAGACAAAGGTCGTGGACCTGCGATAAATCCCGGCGCTGAAGTAGGAATAGGGTACCCTAACTTATTCTGGACCGTACCTTCGGACCTCCCCCCTCAACCTGAACCGAAAGCGAGACAGCGGTGTCGACCGAGACCAAGAATGACCGAGACCTCAAGGCCGTGATCGGCGTGCATGACGCAGAACCCGGCACCGAGATCCCCGATGTCGCGCCGATCGCCTTTGGCGGGAAGCGGCGCAGTGCCGCCGAGGAGTCACGCACCATTCTTGCCAACGCGACCCACGGCACTCTCGGCTCGCTGAGCGACGACGGCACCCCCTGGGCTTCGCTGGTCACCTTCGGCGTCATGGACGACGGCAGCCCGGTCTTCTGCCTCTCCACCCTGGCCGAACATGCCCGCAACCTCGAGAACAGCCGACAGGCCTCGCTGATGGTTTCCGATCCCTTCCACACCGGCGAGATCCTGGCCGGCGGCCGGGTCACCCTGGCCGGCAAGGTCAAGCGCTCGGACGAGCACCCCGACGAAGCGTCGGCCCGGGCCGCCCACCTCGAAGCCGTGCCTTCAGCCGCGATGTACGCGGACTTCAACGACTTCGCCTTCTGGATCCTCGAGGTTGACCGGGTGCGCTGGGTCGGCGGCTACGGACGCATGGACTCGGCCTCGGCCGAGGACTTCCGCGACGCCGAACCGGATCCGGTCCAGCCGCAGGTGCCCGACGCGATCGCTCACCTCAACGCCGATCATCCGGACGCCCTGCTCCTGATGGCCAAGGCCTTCACCAAGTACACGGATGCGACCGAGGCCAGCTGCGACCGGGCCGACCGTTACGGCCTGGATCTCCAGCTGGTCACACCGGAAGGCGAGAAAGCCGCCCGGGTCAGCTTCACCGACCGGATCGACAAGCCGGGCGGCCTGCGCGCCGCCACGGTCGACCTGGCCCGCCGCTCACGCCAGAAGCTCGGCTCCTAGAGCTCGGCTTCGATTGCCTCGATGATCTCCGGGTCATCCGGAGCGGTCGGGGCGGGGAACTTCTTCACGAGCCGTCCTTCACGGTCGATCAGGTACTTGGCGAAGTTCCATTCCGGCTGCTCGGACTGTGCGGCCAGTTCGGCGAAGAGCGGATTGGCCTCGTCCCCGACCACGGTGGTCTTCTCGAACATCGGGAACTCGACCCCGTAATTGATCTGGCAGAACTCGGCGATCTCGTCGGCAGTGCCGGGCTCCTGCTCCATGAAGTCATTGGCCGGGAAGCCGAGCACGGTGAAGCCGGCGTCTTTCTTGTCGGCATAGACCGCCTGCAGGGCCTCGAACTGCGGAGTAAGCCCGCACTTGCTGGCGGTGTTTACGACCAGGGTCACGTCGCCCAGGTACTCGCCGAGATCCTGTTCGCTGCCGTTCAGCCGGTTCATGGTTCCGGTCAGGACGACCGGGGTTTCGGAATCGCTCATGGAGCGGATCGTATCCGCGTCCGGACCGGTAGTCGAGAATCGGCTCGACACCGCAACATCTGGCGATACCTGATGTTGTTCAGTATGGTCGGGAAAGGGGAGCTTTCCCATTCGGAAAAAACAGGTACGGGGGTTGAGTGATGTCAAAGGGTCGTATTGCCGCAGTACTGGTCGCTTTCACCTGCCTGCTCGCGCTTCCCGCATCCGCCTCGGCGATGAAGTTCGCGGCCCCGACCGGCAGCCCGATCACCGGGGTCTCCCCGTACGTCTCGACGGTGGTAAGCGCTGACTTCAACAACGACGGTCGCGATGACCTGGCTTCTTCGACCAGCACCAACACGTCGGGAATAGCGATCCGTCTGGCCCAGAGCGACGGCACCTGGTCGGCCGCGACTTCCGTGGACTCGAGCCACGGGGCGTACTCGGTTGCTGCGGGTGACTTCAACAACGACAACAGGGTCGATCTCGTGGTCTACCGCACCCAGGGCGAAGGCACCCGGGCCTTCTTCGGCAACGGCGACGGCACCTTCGGCTCGGAAGTTGCGATCAACGCCCCGTGGAACGGGTCGAACTCTCTCGGGTCCTGGAATGCGCTAACCACCGGAGATCTGAACAACGACGGCAACGACGACATCGTCTTCCCTCTTTCAAATGGAGACTTCGCCGTCTCATTGAGCAACGGGAGCGGCGGATTCTCGACCGCCAACGCCTCCTACGTCACCGACGCGCCCTCCGCGCTCTCCGACAAGTTCTCCGCCGCGGGCATCGGCGACTTCAACGACGACGGCCACGCCGACATCGCGCTTGGCACGGCTCCGACCAACCTCAGCGACCCGACGAAGGTCGCGGTCTTCGTGATGCTCGGCGACGGAGCCGGCAACTTCACCCAGGCAGCGACCCACGGGTTCCAGATCTCCCAGCCCGAAGGCTACGAGGGCAAGATCAACTCGCTGACGGTCGGAAGCTTCAACGGCGACGGTGCCGATGACATTGCGGTGGCCACGGACCCCACGGGCTTCATCAATTCACCCGGGAAGGGAACCGTCCAGATCTTCCTGGGAAGTTCCTCGACGACCCTGGCCAAGACCCTCGATGTATTCCAGAGCGACAATCGGCCCGGTGCGGTGATCGCCCGCGACTTCGACAACGACAACTGGACCGATCTCGCCTACCTCGAGCGCACCGACCCCAACGGTCCGCCCGACGAGTTGATCTCGATCCTCCGAGGCAATGGCGAGGGCTCTTTCCAGGCCTCGCCGAGCACCACGTTCCAGGTCTCGTCGGCCACCGTTTCATCCACCGACCTGGTCAGTGGCGACTTCAACAACGACGGCGCCTGGGACTTCGCGGTGGGTTACGGAAATTCCGGCACGATCCGTCTGATGCGCAACCAGATCGATCCGACCAAGAACCGGGATTCAATCGACTTCGGTGATGTCGTGCTCAACTCCGGCGAGAAGCAGCAGGGAGTGGTCATCGGCAACGCCGGCGGACCGACCGCGACAGTCGGTCAGGTCACGATTACTGGTACCGACGCCAGCGCCTTCACACTGCCCCCCACCACCTGCGCGGGTCAGCCGATAGCGGCGGCCTTCGGTAGCTGCCTCCAGAACGTGAAGTTCACCCCCACCGACCACCGCAGCTACTCAGCGATTCTCCACGTGACCTTCAACAACTCGGCGGAGGTCCTGGAC
>JAGQUQ010000089.1 GCA_020438425.1 Solirubrobacterales bacterium | reverse complement strand
GGAGAGTGAGCACGAAACTCCGGCGACCGTCGACGTCCTCGGTCTCGCCCGCGATCCGTCCGGGCATCTTTCGCAGGTATTCCTCTTTCGCACAGAAGAAGCCGAATGACGGACCGCCGAAATCGAGCCGGTTGCCGAGTGGCTGGCCCTCGCCGAAGGCGATGTCGGCGCCGCACTCGCCGGGCGGCCGGAGGATTCCGAGGGTCATTGGATCAACCTGGACGATCAGCAGGGCACCCTTCGATCTGGCCGCCTCGCCCAGCGCGGTGATGTCCTCGACCGCGCCGAGAAAGTTCGGGTTCTGGAGAAAGACTGCGGCGGTTTCTTCCGTGATCGCGGACTCCAGCTCTTCGCCGTTTGTCAGACCGTTTTCGAGTCCGACTTCGGTCAGCGTGGCTCCGAATCCCACGGCATGGGTTGCGAGGGTCTCACGGCTGTGTGGGTGGAGCCCGCGGGATGCCACGAGGCCGGTGCGACCGGTCTGCCCCATCGCGAGATAGGCGGCGGAAGCGGCAGCGGACGGGCCCTCGTAGAGCCCGGCATTGGCCACCGGCAGGCCGGTGATCTCGCTCATCGCGGTCTGGAACTCGAACATCACCTGAAGGCCGCCCTGCGAGACCTCGGGCTGGTACGGCGTGTACGGGGTCAGGAACTCCGAACGGCCGATGATCGCTTCGACGATCGCCGGCACGTAGTGGTCGTACATCCCGGCACCGAGGAAGGACGGAATCCTCTCGGCGTCGAGGTTGGTGTCGGCCAGCCCCGCCAGGAAGCGGTAGACCTCGGACTCGCTCATCCCGTCTTCGAGATCGAGCGGCCGGCCGAGCCGGATGTCAGCCGGAATCTGCGCAAAGAGCTCGTCGATCGAATCAACGCCGATCGCGGCAAGCATCTCCGCCTGTTCAGCTCCTGTCGCCGGTGTGTACCCCGCCAAGCCGGACTACTCCAGGCTGGCGGTGTAGGCCGCCGCGTCCATCAGCGAATCCGCCTCGGCAGGATCGCTCAGCCGGATCTTCACAAGCCAGCCGGTCTCGTAGGGATCCGCGTTGACCGCCTCTGGCGCGTCGGCCAGGGTGTCGTTGACCGCGATCACTTCCCCGGAGAGCGGTGCGACCACGTCGGAAACGGCCTTGACCGACTCGACCTCGGCGTAGGGCTGGTCCTTGCTGACTTCGGTACCGATCTCCGGCCCTTCGAAAAAGACCACTTCACCGAGCGAATCCTGGGCGTACCAGGTGATCCCGAGCGTGGCTTCGCCACCATCGATCCTGGCCCAGTCATGCTCGGGGTGATACTTCAGGTCTTCGGGGTAGCTGGCCTCGGCCAAGAGTCATCTCGCTTTCTTGTAAAGGGGTTTCGAGCTTACGCGCGCCGTCCGACGCTTCCCGCGCACGTCAACCTCGATTTCGGTGCCGGGATCGGCCAGGTCAGACCTCAGGTAAGCCATGCCGATGCCCTTCTCGATCGAAGGCGAAAAGGTGCCGCTGGTCACTTCTCCGACCTGCTCGTCACCGAGCATCACCGGGTTGCCCTGCCGCGGGATGCCGGCTCCCTCGATCACGAACGGGGCCAGCTTCTCGTCGGTTCCGTTGGCCCTCAGCACGGCCACCTTGTCGGAACCGATGAAGCCGGTCGACTCGTCGCAGGCCCAGCCGAGCCCGGCCGAGATCGGGTCGGTGTCGGTCGAAAGATCATTGCCGTGGAGGTGGAAGCAGACCTCGAGCCGCAGGGTGTCACGAGCACCAAGACCGCAGGGGACGACACCGGAATCGACCAGTTCGGTCCAGATCGCCGGGGTGATCTCCGGGTCGATCAGCAGTTCGACTCCGTCCTCGCCGGTGTATCCGGTTCCGCAGACGATCGCCGGACGCCGGCCGACCTGCCGGGCCGCCACCTTCATCCGCGACGGCAGATCGATGCGAAGCGTGTTCTCGACGATCCGCCGCGCGTTCGGACCCTGAACGGCGAGCATCGCGTAATTGTCGATCGCGTCGCGCACATAGACGTCGAAGTCGCGCGAGATCAAGCCGAACTGCGCGAGGTCGGCCTGGTGGTTGCCGGCGTTGGTGACGACCAGGTAGCGGTCGTGGCCGAGCCGGTAGACGAAGAGGTCATCGATCACACCGGCGTCCTCGTTCAGCAGCAGCGAGTACTGGGCGCCGCCGATCTCGATCTTCGAAACGTCGTTTGTGACCAGCCGTTGCAGGAAGGCGAGGGAGCCGGGGCCCTCGACCTCGATCTCGCCCATGTGGGAGACGTCGAAGATGCCCGCATGCGTGCGGACCGCGATGTGCTCTTCCTTGATCCCGTCGTACTGAACGGGCATCTCCCAGCCCGCGAACGGCACCATCTTCGCGCCCGCTTCGACATGGGTTTCGTAGAGGCTGGTCCGGCGATCGGTGAGAGACGAAGTCACCGGCCCAGCCTACGCCAATGCAGCGACCGCCGGATCTCGCGTCAAGCGGAGCCCCTTCCCACCATCATTTGATTCGACGGGAAGGGGCGGGTTCAATCTGGAGGCGGAGCGAAGCTCGCCGACTACTTGTTCCTAGTCCTGCAGGAAGGGCGGTACTTCGATGTCGCTGTCGCCGACGCGGAGGTTGCTGATGTCCGTGTCCTCGGATGAAACCCGCTTGCGGGACTCGTAGCGGCGGCGGACCCTCTGCGGGGTACGGGCCAGCAGTTCGAAGCCCTCGAAGCCGGTTGCGATCACCGTGACCCGGACCTCGTCGACAAGTGACTGGTCGACGACCGAGCCGAAGATGATGTTCGCGTTCGGGTCCGCCTCGGACTGGACCAGCTGGGCCGCCTCGTTGACCTCGAAGAGCCCGAGCTCCTCGGGGCCGGTGATGTTCAGCAGCATGCCGGTCGCGCCCTTGATCGATTCTTCGATCAGCGGCGAGGTGATCGCCGCCTTGGCAGCATCGATCGCCCGGTTCTCGCCCTGGCCTGCCCCGACGCCCATCAGGGCCGAACCGGCGTCGCGCATGATCGTGCGTACGTCGGCGAAGTCGAGGTTGATCAGACCGGGAATGGTGATCAGGTCGGTGATGCCCTGAACGCCCTGGCGCAGGATGTCATCGGCCATCTTGAATGCGTCGAGGACGCTGGTCCGGCGTTCGACCGCCTGGAGCAGCTTCTCGTTCGGAACGATGATCAGGGTGTCGACGTGATTGCGCAGCTTTTCGATGCCTTCCATCGCCTGCTGCATCCGCTTCTTGCCCTCGAACTCGAAGGGCTTGGTGACTGCGCCCACGGTGAGAGCCCCGATCTCCTCCTTGGCGATCTCGGCGATCACCGGAGCCGAACCGGTTCCGGTGCCTCCGCCCTCACCCGCGGTGACGAAAACCATGTCGGCGCCCTTGAGAGCCTCCTTAATCTCGTCGCGGGTCTCGGCTGCCGCGCCGGCACCGATTTCGGGACGACCACCGGCACCGAGGCCGCGGGTCAGCTCCTGCCCGATCGAAATCTTGATGTCGGCGTCACAGGCCTGCAGCGCCTGGGCGTCGGTGTTGACGGCGATGAACTCGACGCCGCGTACTCCTGCGTCGACCATACGGCTCACCGCATTGGTACCGCCGCCGCCGCAGCCGACGACCTTGATTACCGCCAGGTATGTGGTCTCCATCTTTCCGATCCAAATCTTTTGCTTGAGTTGAAGCCTCCGGAGATCGCAGCCTGCAGGCCCGCTTCAGGGTTGCCAAGGCTGCCGGAACTCCGGAAATTGCGCTCAACGTAGGGCATTATGGCCTATCTGTCAACGTGCCGCACGGCATCCTGCAGGCCAATATCTCAACTATTGCTTGAGGGTTTCAAAAGGGTAAAGCTGTGATCGAGGGTTAGATACGGGGTCTGACGGGCAACTGCCCCTCCCCTCCTTCAGGCCCGATCACAAGCGGCTTTGCGCCGGACCCTGGTTCAACCGGCAGCGGCGGTGCCGGAAGCCCCCGTGGCGGGCGCTTCAGGAGATTCGAAGGTCGGCACAACCGGGCTGACAGCCGGCCGCCGGGGAACGGTCAGGTCGACATAACTGCTGGTATCGAAGCTCGGGTCCGCGATCAGGGCTGATGCGGTGCGCCATTTCTGGTCGGCGTCCGAGGGATCCCCGAAGAGCAGGGTCGGCCCGTTTTCGATCTCGACCAGAACCCCTTCGGGGGTCATCCGGCTTCCCTTCACGAACGAACGGAACGCGGGCGGCGCCGCCCCGAGCACGACCGCCTGCCTGAGCGCCCGGCCGGTCAGGGCCTCTCCCCCGGATCCGGGCTCCTTGCCTGCCCCGGTTTCAACCGGCGGGTCTCCGTCTCCGATCAGCGGAAGCGACTCCTCTTCGCCTGCCGCCGGGCCGAGGACCGTGCCGTCCGTCGCGATCAGGAGGGCGTCCGATCCTTCCCCGTAGATCGACCCGTCTTCGCGCATCGTCACGGTCACGGTGGCCGAGTCCGGGAAGGAAGTCTCGATCGAGGCATCGGCGACCCTTGGGTAACGACCCAGTTCTTCCCGGAGCAGTTCGGGCTGGACGTTGAGCGTTGTCATCTCGCCCATCGCGGTTCGCACCGCCTGGTCGATCTGTTTGCCCTCTTCGTCCTTGACGCTGACTCCGACGATCTCGAGGTTCTTGATTCCGACCAGTGATGAGTCCCGTAGCCAGAAGTGGTAACCAGCGACCAGGGCGAGGACCAGGATGATTCCGAAGAAGGCGATCAGCCTGAATCGGGAACTGCGCCGCTCCCGCTTCCGGGCCAGTTCCGAGGTCCGGGAAACCGGATTCCCGCCGGCCCGCCGGCCACGACCCGCCTTGCCCTTGCTCGAGGCACCAGCATCCATCAGGACACCAGCCGGTCGGAAAGACGGGTCACGTCACCGGCTCCCAGGGTCGCGATGATCGAGCCAGCTCCGGCACGCGATCTCAGGATCCTTTCGGCCGCTTCGAGATCGGGAGCCCAGTAGGCCGGCTTGCCGCCAGCACGGTCCGCCGCGGCCCTGAGGACGTCAAGGCCGCTGACCCCCTCGAGCGGTCCGACCGGCTCCTCGCGTGCCGGATACACGTCAAGCACCAGGATTTCGTCGGCTTCGGCGAGCGCTGCGCCGAACTGCTGGCTGAAGATCTTGGTGCGCGAGTAGAGATGGGGCTGGAAGGCAGCGATCAGCCGGTCCGGACCGAACTCCCGGAGCGCACCGAGAGCCGCCGCAACTTCAGTCGGATGGTGGGCGTAGTCGTCGTAAACCTTTGCGCCGTCGCATTCACCCTTGAACTCCTGGCGGCGCTTGACCCCGGTGAAACCGCGCAGGGCATCCACGACTTCTTCCTCACGGAACCCGGCTGCGACGAGCGCCCCGATCGCTGCTCGCGCATTCAGCCGGTTGTGGGCGCCTGGAACCGAGAGTCCGAGCTCACCCGGACCGGGTCCGGTGAGGTCGAATGGAGTGATCTCCCGGCTTCCGGAGTCCAGGGAAGCCGCAAGCCCGGTGTCTTCACGAGGCAGGATCACGGCCCTCGCCTTCGAGGCGAAGTCGTGGAAGGCGTCACGGAGCTCGGCCAGGTTGTCCCAGCGAGCATGGTGATCCATCTCGATGTTGGTGATCACCGCGATCTCCGGGTCCAGAGTCAGGAAGCTCCCGTCAGACTCGTCGGCTTCAACCACCACCCACTCACCGTCACCCCAACCGCTGTTGGCAGCGGCACCCTCGGGACCGAAGCCGGGGAGTTCTCCGCCGATGAAGAAGCTTGGCTCCTCGCCGAGTTCCCTGAGGGCGAAGGTCAGCATGCCCGTGGTCGTGGTCTTGCCGTGGGTTCCGGCCACCGCGATCTGTCGTCTGGCAGAGCAGAGTTCGGCCAGTAATTCCGAACGGTGCTTCACCGTGAGACCCTGCTGGCGGGCGGCGACGAGTTCCGGATTGTCTTCGGAGATCGCGGTCGAGACGATGACTTCGGCCCCCTCTGGCAGGTTCTCCGGATCGTGACCGACCGTCACGGCCACGCCGGCCGCACGCAGGCGTTCCAGGTAGGTCGAGTCGGACCGGTCGCTACCGGTCACGCTGGCACCGAGCTGATGTGCGGCCCAGGCCAGCCCGGACATTCCGGCCCCGCCGGAACCGATCAGATGGATCCTTCTCCCTTCCCAGCTCACGCCCCGTCTCCGATCAGCCCCATTACTTCGTCGGCCACATCGGAAGCAGCGGAGGGGCGAGCGAGTGCATTCGAGGCAGCCGACATTGAATCGAGCCGCTCCCGGTCCCCGAACAGCGCGTTCACTTCGGCCGACAGCCGATCAGCATCGAGTTCCCCGTCGGGAACGACGACGGCCGCCCCGGCTTCGGCCATCCAGTTGGCGTTCGCGGTCTGATGGTCGCCGGTGGCATGGGGATAGGGCACCAGCACCGCGGCCCGGCCGAGCGCAGCCAGTTCGAAGACCGAAGCGCCGGACCGAGCCAGGGCCAGGTCACTTGCGGCGATCCCGTCCCCCATGTCGGGCTCGTACTCGAGCAATGTGTAGCGGCCAGCGTGGGGAGCGGCATCGAGCCGTTCCCGAAGCACCTGGTAATCCCGGCTGCCAGAAACATGAATCACGTCGAAATCACGGCCCGGTCGTTCGGCCAGCGCTTCCACGGCCGCGATGTTCACAGACCTGGCCCCCTGGCTTCCACCCATGACCAGAAGGCAGCGGGCATCCGGGGCAATCCCGAAGCGTTCCCGCGCCCTGCCACGGTCCGCGTTCAGCACCGCCCGGCCGACCGGACGACCGGTGACCCGCACATTCTCGCCATCCATGCCCTCGATCTCGAAGGCGAGACAGAGCCGGTCGGCCCTCTTGGCCAGCAGGCGATTGGCCAGGCCGAGATGCCGGTCCGCTTCGGTCAGGACGAGGGGAACCCCCAGCCTCCGGGCCGCCACCCCGGCCGGTCCGGCCACGAACCCCCCGCCACCGACCACCACGTCGGCACTCCGGCCCTTGATCAGCTTGCGGGCGCTCGGGACTGCAGCGGCGGCCTGGGTCGCGGCCCGGGCTGCCTTCAGCGGATTCTTGCGGTCGATTCCGGAGAGATCGAGCAGGTCGACCTCGTACCCGGCCTTTGGCACGAGCTCGGCTTCGAGCCGTCCCCGGGCACCAAGGAAGGACACGAGAACTCCCCTATCTCGAAGCTCGTCGGCTATGGCGAGGGCCGGAACCACGTGCCCCGCCGTACCGCCGGCCGCTATCACGACGTTGGGCACTCGATGTCCTTCTTGCTGGTCTTCTTTCGCCATCACCTTCGATAAGGCGCAGTCTTGCATTACGGCCGGGTCGGCTGCCCGGCACCGGCTTCGCCATGGTCGCGGCCCGTCCACCCCGGGCCACGTTGAGGATCAGTCCGATCGAGATCAGGCTGACGATCAGGCTGTTGTTGCCGTAGGAAACGAGCGGCAGCGGCACGCCGGTCAGCGGTGCCATACCCATCACCGCGTAGAGGTTGATGAAGGCCTGAATCAGGATCAGGCCGGTAAGGCCACCGGCCAGGATCCGGCCGTAGTCGTCCTTGGCCTTGTGGGCGATCTGGAA
>JAGQUQ010000088.1 GCA_020438425.1 Solirubrobacterales bacterium | reverse complement strand
GGAAGGGGATGGTCAGAAACAGCGCGGCGATCAGTCCGGCAACCCAGAAGAAAGGTGACCCGGGAAGGTCATCGCGACCGGGCCGGCGCAGCACCCACAGACTGAGAATGACGAGCGCCGCGACTCCCGCGACAAGGGCGGCACGGGTTCCCGGGACCCTTGCCAGCAATCCTTCGACCGCCATCAGCGCCGCGAACCCGACCGCCGGCTCGATGCCCCACCACTTTTCCCGGCCGCAGGCGCGGGTTATGGCACGGCCGATCAGCAGCGAGCCGGCCACTACAACGAGCATGGGGAGCCAGCTATAGAACATCCGGTTTGAAAATCCTCCTGATCAGTACTTGTCGGCGGCCCTGAGCAGCACTTCACTCAGGTCTTCTCCGCGCAATGGGTGCTCGTGGCCTGCTGCCACGACCCTGGGTTTGAGCGCGGCGAGCCTGCGCAGCGACTCCTTTGCCTTCTGGTGGTCCCATGCCCAGGCGGGGTGGGGGACCGAACCTTCGCCTTCCGGCAGGGGCTTGAGCCGGGCGGAATCGACGAAGTAGACGACGTCACTGACCAGGGCGACCCGGTCCGACTCACGCCACAGCCCGATCAGCCCGGGAGCGTGACCGGGGAAGTGGATCACCTCGAAGCCGGCCACAGTCTCGCCCTCCTCGACCGTTCCCGCGATCTTCACGGCGCCGCCGTCCCAGCGCCGGAGCAGGAAGGGGTAGATCCACCGGACCGGAGCAAACTCGAGTTCCTTCAGGTGCATGTACGGCGCGATCGAAGCGTCCGAGGTGGCGTCCGCGACCTCGTCGGGGTGGCAGTAGACCGGGACGTCGAGACCGGGAGCGGTGCCGCGGTGGTCGGCGTGGGCGTGACCGAGCACGACCCGGTCGATACCTCCGAAGGCTTCGATCACGGCGCGGTTCTTTTTCGTCATCGAACTGGTGCCGGCATCGAACTGGACGATCTCCCCGTCGGGTCCCTCGACGAAGTAGATGTTCATCGCGCCCTTGATATCTCCGGACAGCAGCCAGACTCCGTCGGCGACCTCTTCGAGTCCCTCGGGTACCGCGCGTCTCGCGTTCACTTTCCGACTCCCGATGTCATGTTGAGCGTCATTTTCATACCCTGCTGCTTGTGCCGGCCAATTGGAGAATCCTGATGATCGTGATTTGCGTCTTCCTGGTCGCTTCGGTGGCCATCGGAACGATTCAGCTGCTTTCCACGCCCAACGAGATTTTCGGGGCCGATTTCCAAGGACTTCCGAAGCAGGAGTTTCCCAGATAGAGGCACTTTCCGGTAGATCTGCCGGAAAGGTCCCGGGGCGCGAGTACTATCCCGGTGACCGCCCACGACGATCGGAGACCAATGTCCCTGTTCAAGCGCATAGTTGTCGGTACCGACGGTTCGGATTCCGCCCGGGAAGCGATCCGTCAGGCTGCGGAACTGGCCCGGATGTCCGGCGCTTCGCTGGAAGTCGTGAGCGCCTACGAGCCGGTGCCGGACCGGCGCTCGCAGGAGGAGTCTTCGGGAGCCCCGGCCGACGTGGCCCATGAGTTCGGTCCCCGGGAGGACGTGAACTTCGCCCTCGACGGGGCTGCCTCGATCGCCGCCGAGTTCGAGGTCGGGATTTCCCGCCACCCGATGGATGGCGACCCGGCAGACGCGATTCTCAAGGTCGCCGAAGATGTGGACGCCGATCTGATCGTGGTCGGTAACAAGGGCATGACCGGCGCCCGCCGTTTCCTGCTCGGTTCGGTGCCGAACAAGGTTTCGCATCACGCTCCCTGCAGCGTCTTCATCGCCCGCACCACCTGAGCGGCATCGATGCCGCTCACACCGGCCGGTCGGGTCGCGGAACTGATCCGGGAATCGGATTCGGTCGTGGCTCTGACCGGAGCCGGAATCTCGGTGCCGTCGGGCATCTCTGACTTCCGTTCCGCCGGCAGCGGGCTCTGGGAAAACGTGAACCCGATGGAGGTCGCACACATTGACGCCTGGCGTTCGGATCCGAAGCGCTTCTGGGAGTTCTACGGCCAGCGCTTCGGGATGCTCGCCGACAAGCAGCCGAATCAGGCCCACCGGGTTCTGGCCCGGCTCGAGCAACGCGGGCTGCTTGACGCGGTCCTGACCCAGAACATCGACATGCTCCACCAGAAGGCCGGCACCGCTGATCCGGTCGAGCTTCACGGCACCATCCGGACCTCTTCCTGCCTTTCCTGTGGTCACCAGGTCTCGCTGGAGGCGGTGGTTTCGATGCTCGAAGAATCCCCAGACGGCATTCCCCGCTGCGTCTGCGGTGAGCCTCTCAAGCCGGATGTGGTCCTGTTCGGCGAGATGCTGCCCGAGGCGGCGATCAACAGGGCTTTCGACCTTGCCGCCGGCGCGGATCTGATGATCTGCATCGGCACCTCGCTCGAGGTGTTTCCGGTCGCCAGTCTGCCCGAGGAGACAGCCCGAAACGGAGGCAGGGTGGTGCTGGTGACCCAGGGTCCGACTCCCTGGGACGGGAGGGCCGACGTCAAGCTCGACAACGATGTCGAGGATGACCTGGCGGCGGTGCTGGGCGCGCTTTGACCCCGGCCGGCCCGGTCGGGATCAGCCGACCGCCGGGTTGGTCGCCCGGCCGAGATCGATGATGCCGGCGCCAAAGCCGGAGGCGGGATCCCCTTCGGCGTAGGCGGGCAGGCGCGCCGTTGACTCGAGCCGGGCGGCCACCCGGCCGGGCCCGGTCCGGTTTCCCAGCACTCCGGAGGCGATCACCGCGGCGGCACCACCCGCCACATGGGCGGCAGCCATTGAAGTACCGACCCAGATCGGTTCGATCCCGAACCAGCTCGGATCACGGGCGACCATCCCGACCTGGAGGATCGGGCGGTTACGGGAAGTCCACGGGCAGTTATCCCGGTCGCGACCGCCACCGGGCGCGGCGATGTCGATCGCGGAGCTCTCGAAGGTGTAGGCGGCGACGCATCCCGACTCGGTCGTACCACCGACCGAGATCACTTCCGGGGCCGTGGCCGGCAGGGAGGGACAGGTTTCGGCCGGGATGTTGCCGGAAGACCCGACCATCACGACACCCTTCCTGTAGGCCTGCCTCAGGGCCTGCTCCAGTGGTGGCACGGAGAGGCCACAGGCAAAGTTCAGTGACATGACCATCACCCGGGCTCCGTGGCTGGTCGCCCAGCGGATGCCGCTGACGATGTCGGCCGTGTTGCCGTCGCCGTTCCGGTCGAGGACCCGGACCGGCATCAGCTTCGACCGGTAGGCGATCCCGGTCAGACCCCGACCGTTGTCGGTCTGTTCGCCGATCGTCTGGGCTATGTGGGTGCCGTGGCCGTAGAGGTCGAGCGGCACCCGGTCGCGGTCGACGAAATCGTGGCCGGGAAGAACCCGGTCCGGCGCGAGATCGGGGTTGCGGCGAAAGCGCCGGCCATAGTCCCGGTAGGCGATCCCGCTGTCGACCACCGCGATCTTCACGCCTCTGGCGCCGGGCCTTCCGGCCCGCCGCATGTTCTGCCAGGCCCGGATCAGGTTGATACCGCCACGTGATTGGGGCCGGTCCGAAGGCAGCGAACCGTGACAGATACTGAGACAGGGAAGGAAGTTCCACTGCTTGTCCCGCCAGCCGCCCCATCGGCCCCGCCGCCCGGGGTTGACCCCGTTGTCGTCGGGCAGCCAGCCGGAGGCGCTGGCGATGAAGTTGGGAATCGCGTAGCTGACGTCGCTCGTCCGTTCGATCTTCTCGGCGACCGCTTCGGGGTCGGCCGAGTCGGGGATCGGAATGGTCTGCGGCGCCGCATCGCCGGAGTAGCCGACCAGAACCTCGCCGGAGACGGCCTGGGTGCCGTCGTCGAGGATCGTTGTCGTCTGGCCCGAAACCGGGTCGCCCGAGGGCATCGTCTGGTCGGCCGGGGCCGCGGCGGGCAACGCAAAAACGGCCGCAGTCAGTGCGGCCAGCAGAACGCAGAAGAGCGCGAGGCTGGGGTGGGCTGATCGATTCAAGGAAAGGTGCCGAAAGGTTCCGGTACATAAAGAACACCCGAGAGGCTCCCGGGTTGCTCGAATCCCGCCAGCAGGGCAGAACCTTGCCCTGCCCCATGACTTACCCTGATCTGGTGGATCTCGAACAGGAGACGGCCGGACGGGATGAGTCGTTCATGCGCATCGCGATCGAAGCGGCTCGTGAAGCCGAAAAGCACGATGACGTGCCGATCGGAGCGGTGATCGTCCAGGGCGACCGGGCGCTCGCCGTGGCCGGCAATCGCCGCGAGGTCGATCTCGACCCGACCGCGCATGCGGAACTGATCGCGATTCGCGAAGCTTCTGCGGTTCTGGGTGGCTGGCGGCTGCCGGATACGACGCTCTACGTGACGCTAGAACCTTGTGCGATGTGCGCCGGGGCAATCGTTCTGGCCCGGATCCCGAGAGTCGTGTTCGGTGCCAGCGACCCCAAGGCCGGCGCGGCCGGATCAATCATGAACGTGCTCGACGACCCGGCCCTGAACCACCGCCCGACGGTCGAATCCGGCCTGCTGGCCGCAGAATGCGGAGACCTCCTGCGCCAGTTCTTTGCTGCTCGACGAACCTGAAGAACCGAGAGCGGAGCCCGCCCAACCAACAGCGAGTCAAGTGGGCGGGCGGGTTTCTGTGGTCATCCGGCGAAGACCGGATGACACCTTGATGCTACGGAGGGGGTGGGATTCGAACCCACGGTACGCCGAAACGCACAACAGTTTTCGAGACTGCCCGATTCAACCACTCTCGCACCCCTCCGGGGTGAACTGGAAGGCTAGCGTTTCGAGCAAGGCGAGGGTGCCCTCGGTGGCCTTTCTCGGGTACCCTTCCCTGTCCCCGGAGAGGTGTCCGAGCGGCTTAAGGAGCGCGATTGGAAATCGCGTGGGCGGGATCTCTCGCCTCGTGGGTTCGAATCCCACCCTCTCCGTTCCGGGTCAGGCGTCGAAGCGGCGGTGGATTCCGAGGACGTTGCCGTCGGGATCCCTGAAGTAGGCCTGGTAACAGACCGGACTTTCGATCTTGTCAGTCACGAACTCGACCCCGGCCGCCTCGAGTTCGGCCTTGGCCGCATCGAAATCATCGACCTGGAGCACGACGCTGCTGCCGCCTGCGTTCTGGAAAGGCATGCCGAAGGCGGTCGGGTCCATGATCGCGATGGTGAGGTTCCCGGTCTCGAACTCCTGGGCGGGCATGTCACCCCACTGCTTGCCCTCCTCGAGGCCGAGCGTGTCCCGGTAGAAGGCTTTCGAAGCTTCGAAGTCGGTGATCGGGATGGTCACGAAATCGGTTGCGGTAACGGCCACTGTCACTCCTGTCTCTGGGGGGTCTGATCCGATGCTATCCGCGCCGGGTCCGGTCGTCCAAGCAAATACGAGCAGACCCCCGTCAGGGTGATCGTCGCGACGACGATGAGCAGCGGGCCCGAGTCCTCGGTGACCGAACCGATCAGGCCGCCGGCTAGCCCTCCGACCAGGGCTGCGGGCCAGATCGGTCCGGCCCAGGGCCTGAACATCTCCCGGTTACGGATCGCGAAGGCGGCGGCGAGCAGGCAGGCCAGCGTGATTACCGGCATGTTGCCGTTCCAGAGTTGCTGCCAGGCGAGAGTGGTGCGGCGCTCCACATCCTGGAGAAAACCGTCGCTTCCGCCGGTCAGCACGGAGCTGTAGTGGCCCTGGCCTCCGGCCGTTGCCAGGTCCAGGGCCGCGAGCAGGACCAGTCCGACAACCGGAGCGGCGACCAGCACCGCCCCGCGCTTGAGGGTGATCCGTCCGGGCAGCATCATCAAGGCAGCGACCGCCGTTGCGGAGGCGACGATGATCGCCGCCCCGACCCCGGCCCCGAGTCTTCCGGAACCAAGCACGACACCGAGGCCCAGCCCGAAGCCGAGCACGATGGCGGCATTCTTCCGCGACTTCGGTTTGCCGGTCAGCGCGGCAGCCAGTCCGGCCAGCAGCAGCACCATCAGGGCCGGTTT
Source organism: Solirubrobacterales bacterium (assembly GCA_020438425.1). GTDB lineage: Bacteria > Actinomycetota > Thermoleophilia > Solirubrobacterales > 70-9 > 67-14. The sequence continues at coordinate 1,758 of JAGQUQ010000088.1, read as the reverse complement.
CAGCTCATTGCCGATCCCGTAGAAACGGGAGCCGTAGCCGGGGTTCGGCCCGAGTATGGACCTGGTTATCAGCTCCGATCCCAGGGCCAGGTCGATCGTGATCACGGTCAGGCCGACCACGGCCGGGACCAGGGTGGCCCGGGGCCAGCCCAGGAGCCGGTCGGAGATGAATCCGAGCAGCAGGGCCAGGCCGGCGATCAGGCAGTACTCGAGTTCGGCCGAGGGGTTGCCCAGTGCGGCAGGAACGAGGATCACGGTCGGAATCCAGAGGATCGAGAGTCCGCCGATGCGCCGAATCTGGCGGTGGCTCTTCTCCCGGCCCAGGATTGCCCCCGCGGCGAGATAGAGGATCAGCCAGCCGACGAAGACGAAGGCAAGGGCTGCGTTGCGGCGGGGTCCGAGCTCGTCGAGCCGGTCCCGGAACGGGGTCAGTTCTTCGGGCTGCCGTTCGCCCTCCGCGGTGAACGGCTTGCCGGTCATCTCGTCCGGGGTTTCGAGGCCGAGGTGATCCAGAATCGTCGGTGCGATGTCGATCCCGGCGACCAGGTTGGGAAGGTTGCTGGTGTCGGACCTCAGCCCATGCCCCTCCGGATCGACCGGATCCCCGACGTTCTCACCGAGGCCGGCCGCGGCGATCGGCAGCAGCGGCAGGATCGGCGCGAGAGGAGGGGTCTGGGTGGCGATGACCAGCTGGCCCGGGCGGCGCTTCCGGAGGATCTGCTCGAGCTCGCGCATTCCGTTTCGTCCGGCCGAGGTCGCCACCACCACGAGCCGGTAGTTATGTGACTGCCGGATCGCCCGGCGGGCGGTGTCGGTCGTATCGGCGAGGGCGAGCGAGGACACGTAGCCGAGCCGGCTGGTGGCCGGGATCACCGTCTCCTGGAGCTTGGTCGCGTCACCGACGTAGGCAGCGCCGCCGGGGATCGAACTGGCGAGAAGCCCTGGCTCGATGGTCTGTGGCGCGGAATCGGCCCGATCGAGAATCGCGTCCCAACCTTCGACCACGCCACCTCCGCCGACCATGCGCGCGAGTCCGACCGGCGGCACCTCGGAAGGGTCATAGGTCGAGCGGGAAACCCTGGCGCCCTGGCTGATGTCGAGCAGGGCCTGTTCCCGTCGGTAAGAGCCCTGGGTGGCGCTGGTCAGCCCGACCGAAAGCTGCGGGATCTCGGCGAACCCCTCGGCGATTTCCTCGCTGTATGAGGGCGGGGTTTCCAGGTCCTGGGGGATCAGCACCAGGATCGCGGTGTTGCCGAGGCGGCTGGAGGCATCGTCCGCTGCGCCGGTGGCAGGGAAGAACGTGGCTACGAAAGCCAGACAGGTGATCGCCGCGAGGAAGGCGGCGCCGGGGCGAAGCACAGCGGCATCTTTTCAGAGCTTCCCGGGGAGCAGCCGGTTCCGTTGCGGGCGGTAGGGTGGCTGCATGAGCAATGAACCAGAGCAGACGCCGTCGGCAAGGATCGGGGCGCTTGCCCAGGAATTGATGGAGCAGGTGGAAAGGGACACGCCGGGAGCCCGGCTCGACCAGCTGGTGATCTCGGCCGTCCTGAGCGAGGACGCCGGAATCGACGAGCAGACCATGCACGTCCAGCTCGTCTCCGACTCCTCGGACCCCCTCTCGGTAGTCGGCCTTCTCACTGTCGCCCTGGAACTGGCCAAGGGGCAACTCACGGGCGGGGAATAGCCGGGATCGCCGTAGGACGGAGCCGGTCAAACCATTACTTGGTTCCGGTTGGCCGGCGGGTGAGACTTGGAGGG
>JAGQUQ010000087.1 GCA_020438425.1 Solirubrobacterales bacterium | reverse complement strand
ATCGCCCTGACCCGTGCGAGCTGCCCGGCGGCGCTGGTCCACATCGACTACTACTGCGACAACTGGCGACGGCACTCGCTCCGGAGGATTCGCCTGATGCGGCCCGGCCTGGTCGTGGTCGCATCGGCCGCAAACAGCGAGGCATACACCGCCGTGGTCGACGGATCGGATCTTGGCCGGTCATCGAGCGAGCCCTACCTGGTCGACGGGATGGTCCAGACCCTCCGGCGGCTGGCCCGCTGGTCGAAGAAGGCCGTGGTGATTCGCGATCAGGCAGTCACTCCCTTCAGCGTCACCGCCTGCCTGAGGACCAATCTGCGAAGCCCCGGCAACTGCGGTTTCCGGCCGGTCCGCCCCCGCGCGTTCTCGTATGACTACAAGGCGGCCCGCCGGGTCCGGGGAGTGCCGTTGATCGACCCCCAGCCGATGCTCTGCCCCGGAGGCTGGTGCCGCGCGGTCGATGGCGATTACCTGATTTACCGGAACCACAGCCACCTTGCCGCCACCTTCACCCGGGAGAAGTACCAGTGGCTCGGCCACAAACTCGGCGACCCCTTCCGCCAGGCTGGTACGTCCAACGCTTCCTGACTTTTGGGAGTCATGAAGCGGGTAGGCTGTTCCGTCCATGTTTTGGCGTCGTCGAATCGTTCTTGCCGCGGTTTTCCTCGGCATCCTCCTGACGCCCGCTGGTGCAGCCGAGGCCGGATTCGTCCCGCCTCTTGACCGGGTTGGCACCGACGAGGGGGAGGTCTACTGGAAGGGCTGCATGGCCGGCGACGCGCAGGTTCACTCCCGGAAATGTGTCTTTGGTGACCCCGGTTCGAAGCGCCGGGTGGTTCTGCTGGGGGACTCACATGCCGCCCACTGGGGCGGCGCGCTGAACCGGCTCGGCAAGCGCCGCGGCTGGAAGGTGATCGTGCTGACCCGGGCCAGCTGCCCGGCCGCGCTGGCCAGCGTCGACAAGTACTGCGACATCTGGCGTCGAAACGTCTTCAAGCGGATCAAGCGGATGAAGCCGGGCCTGGTCCTGGTCGGTTCGGCCGCGAACCGGCAGGCTTATTCGGTTCTCCGCTATGGCCACAAGCTGAGCCGTCAGGCCAGCGAACGCCGTCTGGTGGCGGGGATGGTCCGGACCTTTCGCTTCCTGAAGCGATGGGCTGGCGAGACCGTCCTGATCAGGGACCAGTCGGTGGCGCCATTCGACGTCACCACCTGTCTGCGAAAGAACTGGAGGCACGCCAGACGGTGCGGCTTCCGTCCCACCCGGACGATGACCAGGTCATACGACTACAAGGCTGCCCGCCGGTTCGGAGTCCGGGTGATCGACCCCCAGCAGCTGCTTTGCCCGAACCGCTTCTGCCGCCCGCTCGATGGCCGGTTCCAGATCTACCGCAACGACAGCCACCTCGCCGCCACCTTCACCCGCCGCCAGTACCGCTGGCTGGGCCGGAAGATCGGCAACCCCTGGCCGGAAATCAAGAAGCGTCAGAAGCGACGCCAGGAAGATTCGAATTCAGGCTTCCCCGAGCCGCTCGGGAGAACCATGTGGCCGGGAGCCGCGGGCATCCTCGGCGGCTGATCAGCGGAGGGGGAGGGATTCGAACCCTCGATACGCCGTAAGACGCATGCTGGTTTTCAAGACCAGTGCATTCAACCGCTCTGCCACCCCTCCATGACCTCGTCGAGGCCCGGGGATTCTGACAGGCCCGACTAGAAGACGAGGAAGAGGGCGCCGAGAACCAGCAGGACGACGAGGACGATAACCGTGACCTGGATCATCGGCCCGGACATCAGGACGTCGGGCTTGCCTTCGGCGTCGTTGCTGACTCCGAGTTCCTCCATTTCCTGGCGGATCTCTTCTTCGGTCTCGACATCTCCCATCTTGCTCATGGGGTCACTATCCCATGAAACCGTCGCGAAAAGTCATCCCGACCGGACGAAATGTGCGGTTGCCGCAACGAGGCTGCCTGTCAGGATGGGATCGTGCGTCGTCTGCTCATTCTTGCCTGCGCGGTCGTCTTCCTTGACGTGACCTTCTTCTCGGTGCTGACCCCGCTCCTGCCGAGCTATCAGGACGACCACCACCTCTCGAACGCCGCAGCCGGAATACTGGCCGGCAGCTTCGCCGCCGGAGCTCTGGTTTTCGCGATCCCCGCCGGCTGGCTGGTCGCCCGGATCGGGGCCCGGAGGACCGTGGTGATCGGTCTGATCGGGATCGGCATCTCCAGCCCGGCCTTCGGCTTCGCCGAGAACATCGTCCTGCTCGACCTTCTCCGGTTCCTGCAGGGCGGCGCGGGCGCGCTGATGTGGGCCGGGGCGATCGCCTGGGTGGTCGTTTCGGCCCCGGCCAGCCGACGGGGAGAGATGCTCGGAATCGTGATCGCCGCGGCGGTTGCCGGCGAACTGCTCGGGGCGCCGCTCGGGGCGATCGCCCACGCGATCGGCACCGAGATCGTCTTCAGCACGGTGCTGCTCGCGGCGGCGATCCTGATCTTCATGGCCCTGGGCATCCCGGGAGCGACCGATGTCAAGTCCCAGCCGCTGGCCGAAGCCTGGCGGCGGGTCCGCCAATCGGACGTGCCGACCGGGGTACTAATGCTGGCCGGCCCCTCGGTTGCCTTCGGACTCGCGGTGGTGGTCGGTCCGCTTCACATGGACGACCTCGGTGCTTCTCCCTTCCTGATCGCCGCCGCATTTGCGACCGGATCGCTGATCGAGGTGATCGTCGGACCGGTGATCGGTCGGATCAGTGACCGGGTTGGCCGGACCCTTCCCTACCTGATCGGGGTCGGGACCATGACCCTGGCGGTGATCGGGCTCGGGCTGTTCGGCCTGCTGTCGTTGATGTTCGGTGCTGTGATGCTGCTTGCCTTCGGTGCCGGGATCGCCTTCACCCCGGCCAGCACCCTGGTCACCGACCACGCCAGCGCCGCCGGCGTAAACCAGGGGTATGCCTCCGGTGCCTCGAACCTGGCCTGGGGTGGCGGACAGATGCTCGGCGCGGTCGGTGGCGGCGCGCTGGCCGGGATCTCCGGATACCTTCTGCCCTGTCTCGTCACCGCGGCCCTGCTGGTCGCGGTGGGAATCCTGGCCCGTTCGCTTGGCATCGGTCCGCCGCTCGTCCCGGGTCAAAGTCAGGAAGGGACGATCGCGGATGGTCGGTGAGAACTACGACGCAAGGAGGCTTGGCAAGGCCGGGAAGGGCTGGTCGAACTGGTCCGGTCTCCAACGCTGCCAGCCACGGGACTTCGTCAAGGTGAGCGGGGTCGGCGAACTGGCTGAAGTGGTCGGCAAGGCCGGGTCCGAAGGCCGTCAGGTGACCACCGTGGGTTCCGGTCACTCCTTCACACCGACCGCGCTTTCCGACGACCTGCTGCTCGACATCACGCGAATCGCCGGGGTGATCTCGGTCGATCGGGATTCCGGCCTGGTTGAGGTCGGGGCCGGGACCATCCTCGCCGACCTCAACCGGGAGCTCGACCGGCTCGGGCTGGCGATGCCCAACCTCGGCGACATCGACCGCCAGACGATCGCCGGTGCAATTTCGACCGGAACCCATGGCACCGGCCGGGCGCTGCCGAACATTTCCGCCCAGATCGAACGGATGAAGGTGATGGGCGCGGACGGAACCGTGCGGGATCTTGAGCCGGGGTCGGATGAACTCCTCGCCGCCCGGGTCTCGATCGGATCGCTCGGGGTGATCACCTCGGTGACCCTGCGGACCGTCCCAGCCTTCAACCTCCACCGGGTCGACGAGCCGATGGACCTGGACGAGGCGCTAGCCGACTTTGACCGGATCACCCAGGAGAACGAGCATTTCGAGTTCTTCGTATTTCCCTACACCCGGACCGCGCTGACCCTGAAGCGGAACCGCACCGACCGGCCCCTCGCGCCACGGTCGAAGGCGGACCGCTTCCTGGGGGACGTGGTGATCGAGAACGGCCTCGGTGACCTGGCCCTCAGGGCGACAGGGAAGCTCCGTTCGGCGATCCCGAAGATGGCCCGCTTCTCGACCGGCTTCATGTCCCAGTCCGAGCAGGTCGACCGCTCGCACCGGGTCTTCGCCAACTACCGGACCATCCGCTTCAACGAGATGGAGTACGCCCTGCCGGCCGAAGCAGGACCGGAAACGCTTGACCGCGTACTGGCGATGATCGAGGGAGAGAACTTTCCCCTGCCGATGCCGATCGAGTGCCGGATCTCGGCCGGTGACGATGCCCTGATCAGCCAGGCCCACGAACGGCCGACCGTCTACATCGCGGTCCACCAGCACCGGACCATGGAGTTCGAGCCCTACTTCCGCGAGATCGAAAGGATCTTCCGCGAGGTCGACGGCCGGCCCCACTGGGGCAAGCTCCACTTTCGTGAAGCGGCAGATCTCGCTCCGAGCTTCTCGCGCTGGGATGACTTCCAGCGGGTCCGCGACCGGCTCGACCCGAACCGCACCTTCAGCAACGCCTACGTCAGGCGAGTACTCGGCGAATGAAACCCCGATTCGGCCGGAGTGTGTCGACTTTCATCACTGACGGTGAAGTAAGTCGACACACTCGGGCTCCGGTTGGGTTTCGGGTTTGGGGTTAGCGGACCCTGGGGTCCGTTTAGTTGCTACTATCCGGACCGGTGAGTCCGTTTAGTAAATCGTCGTCGAGTCCCGAGGAGCGCCCGCATCCGATGCGGACCCTGCTGATCCTCGGGGTGGCGGCGCTTTCCTTCGCTCTCGCCCAGACCACTCTCGTCCCTGCCCTGGCGCAACTCGCCGAGGAGTTCCACACCGACGCCAGCGGAATCGCCTGGGTTCTGACCGGGTACCTCATCTCGGCAGCGGTCTTCACCCCGATCTTCGGGCGACTCGGAGACATGTTCGGCAAACGCCGGCTGCTCGTCATCGCCCTCTTCATTTTCGCCGCCGGCTCCACGTTCTCGGCCCTCGGAGACAGCGTTCCCGCGATCGTCGCGGGCCGCATACTCCAGGGCGTCGGCGGCGGAATCTTCCCCCTCTGCTTCGGGATTATCCGGGACGAGTTCCCTCCCGAGCGGGTTTCCTCCTCGATCGGCCTGATCTCGGCCACTGCCGGAATCGGCGGCGGGCTCGGGCTGATCCTCGGCGGACTGATCCTTGACAACGCCTCCTACCACTGGATTTTCTGGCTCGGCGCGGCGATGGCGTTGCTGGCGGCGATCGCGACCATGCTGTTCGTCCACGAGTCACCGACCCGGATTCCGGCCAGGGTCGACGTTCGTGGGGCGATCGTGCTGGCGATCGGACTCTCGATCCCCATGTACGCGATCTCACAGGCCAACGCCTGGGGCTGGACCAGCGCCAAGATGATCGGCCTCACGGTCGCCGGGCTGCTGATCCTCGCCTTCTGGGTCTGGCTGGAGTCCCGCACCGAGGACCCCCTGGCCGACGTCAGCCTCCTCGCCAAACCTGCGGTTGCGATGACCAATCTCGCGACCATGCTGGTCGGCTTCGGGATGTTCGGATCTTTCATCCTGATCCCTCAGTTGGTCGAAGCGCCGGAGGTGACCGGCTACGGATTCGGCCTGACGGCGACCCAGGCCGGACTGGTCATGTTGCCCGGAGCGCTCACCATGCTCTTCGCCGGCCCGCTTTCCGGCAGTCTCGGCTCACGATTCGGCAACCGGTTGCCGATGGTGCTCGGCTGCCTGATCAGCGGCATCGGTCTGCTCGGACTCGGGCTTGATCACGGCTCGACTCTCAGCGTGGTTCTCTGGAACGTCTTCGGATCGATCGGCATCGGGCTGGCCTTCGCCGCAATGCCCAACCTGATCATGGAGGCCGTGCCGCTCGAGCAGACCGGCGAGGCGACCGGCATCAACGCGCTGATCCGTTCGGTTGGTTCGTCGCTGGGCTCCCAGGTCACCGCCTCGATCCTCACCGCGACCATCGTCGCTTCGACCAGCCTGCCGACCGGGGATGGCTTCACGACCGCGTTTCTGGCCGCTGCCGGGATGTCGATCGTCGCCGGATTCGTTGCCATGCTGATCCCCGCTTCCGGCAAGTCTCATCTCCCGGTGGGCGAAGAGATCGGGGCCGCATCCATCCTCCCTGACCCGGCCCAGGCGCCAGACCGATGAAGGGTCCCGGGGTCGCAGAAGTGGAACGCGACGCCGAAGCTCCCCGCCGCGCCGACGCGGTCCGGAACCGCGAGAAGGTGATCGCCGCTGCCGAAGCGGTCTTCGCCGAGCACGGCATCGAAGCCGGGATCCCCGAGATCGCCGAGAAGGCGGGGGTTGGCAAGGGCACCGTTTACCGGAACTTCGAGAGCAAGGACGAGCTCGTCGCGGCGATTCTGGTCCGGCGCATGAACCGCTTCGACCAGGACATCCTCGACGCGCTCGAAAGCGATGATCCCGGCCTTGCCTTCCGGGAGGCCCTGCACGGGGCCGCCGCCCGGGCGAGCGACCTCAGCTTCCCGGCCGGGATCTACTGGGCCGGAAGATCTCCGGAACTCGACCACGTCAAGGCGAGGGTCAGGAAGCACCTGGCGAAGCTCGTCAACAAGGCGAAGAAATCCGGCGACTTCCGCAAAGACGCAAAGGCAGAAGAGGTGTTCATTCTCTTCGGCGGGATCTGCCGTGCCCTCGGAGAAGCGGGCGAGCAGGACCCGAAGGTCTGGCGCCGCCACACCGACCTCGTGGTCGACGCCTTCCGTCCCTAGAGGAAGGTCTTGCCCTCGCCGCGGTAGGTGGGGACCTCGTCGATGATTTCGTTGCCCTCGATCAGGAGGAGGGACTCGAACCGCTCGCAGAGCTCGCCCGCCTTGGCGTGACGGAGATAGACGTGGTCACCCAGCTTCAACTGGTCGGCGGCGTCCCCGATCAGGGGGGTCTGGACCTCGCCGGCGCCCTCTTCCTCCGCGAACTCGAGACCCTCGGGGAGCCAGGGCTTCGGCATCCGCCCCGGATCCATCGGGCCCGAAGCCAGGTAGCCGCCGCCCAGGGCGGTGACCACGCGGGGCGCTGGCCTCCGCACAACCGGCAGCGCGTACCCGGCCGCGGGTCTGAGGCTGAAGGACGAGTAGTTGTCGAACTGGCCCGGAGCGAAGAAGCCCGAGCCCGCAGTCACTTCGGTCACCGATTCTTCAGCCGAGGTTGACTCAAGCGAGCCGGTGCCGCCGCCGTTGACGATCTCGATCGGTGCGACCTCCCTGATTCTGGAAACCACCTCGGCCCGCCGCTCGGCGATCTCCACGCGAGAGCGCTTCTGCATCCAGCGGATCGCCCGTGCCCGGAACGGCCTGCCCGGAACCAGATCCCCGACCCCGGCGATCTGGCCTTCGTAGGCCATCAGCGCGACCAGCTTGAGTTTCTCGCGGCGCCCAATCTCCTCCGCGAGGGCGACGGCCTGCTCCGGGGAACGGACCGGTGACCGCAGCGGCCCCGCCTTGACCCGCTCGCCGAAGGCCCGAAAGCCGGCGTCGAGGTCGAGACAGAGCCGGACCGGGGAGGCCTGGCTTCCCAGCACCGACTTGATCAGGTCGAGGTGTTCGACGCAATCGACCATGACGATCGGTGCCGCTCCGGGGCTGGCCACCGACCGCAGGGCGAGTTCGCCCAGCGCTTCGAGGTCCGTGGTCGGGTAAGCGAGCAGAAGGTCGTCGAGTCCCCGTTCGGCCAGCCAGAGAGTCTCGGGCAGGGTGAAGGTCATCAGGCCCCGGAAGCGGTCGTCCCGATCGAGGATCTGCTCGATCAGCGGCCGGCAGCGAAGCGACTTGCTGGCGACGCGGACCTGCTTGTCGCCCGATCGATCCAGGATCGAGTCCGAGTTGGCCCCCATCGCGTCGAGGTCGACGAAAGCGAAGGGCGCTCCGACCTCCCCGAATATCCCTCCCAGTTCCGCATGCCTGCGGCCGCACGGCGCTTCCCCCACCCCCACGCCAG
>JAGQUQ010000086.1 GCA_020438425.1 Solirubrobacterales bacterium | reverse complement strand
CCGCGCTCCCAGCATTCGCCGATGTTCGGGCAGTTAGCTTCCTCGCAGACGGTGTTGAGGCTCTCGCCGTCAATCATCTGCTTGATCTCCCGGTAGACGGGGCCACCCGGAGGCGGAACCTTCAGCCAGGCCGGTTTACGGGAGCGAAACGGGATCGCGTCATCCCGCTGGACGTTTCCGCCGCCGGGATTGGCGCGGGAACGGGTTACGTGGATGCGTTCAGTCGTGCTCACCTGCCACCTAGGCTACGGAATTGGCCCGACCGCGCCGCTCCAGCCCCGCCTGGATCGGGGATCCCGGCCGGAGATCCTGCCCGAGGGCCGAGGCGATCCGGTTGGCGACCTCGGTCGCAACCTCTGCCATCGAAGGCGTTCCGCTGCCTGTTTCCCTGGCGATCGAGGTGGCCTGACAGGTCTCGATCCCGCAGGAGTTGATCCACTCGAACGGGTCGAGATCGCAGGAGACATTGAGCGACAGGCCGTGGCTGGTTACGCCGCGACTTATCTTCAGGCCGATCGAGCCGATCTTCCGGATCGCTCCGCTGGCGAGCCCGGGGGCGGACCCTGCCGCGTCGGCGCCGGCGAAGGCAGCCGGCGTCGGTCGATCGTCATCGACCCATATCCCAGTGAGACCTTCTATGCGACCTGCCGGGATGCCCCAGGTGTAAAGGGCCTCTGCCATCGCTTCTTCGAGAGCGGCGACGAACCCGGCGACGTCCACCCGGTCGGCCCCTGAAGGCTGTTCCCCCACTCCCTTCAGGTTGATGATCGGATAGATGACCAGCTGCCCGGGCCCGTGGTAAGTGACCTTCCCGCCTCTTGGCGTCTCGCAGATCGTGATGCCTTGCTCGCGGTACCAGTCGGCCGGGTGAAGGAGGTCGGAAGGCTCGCTCCGGCGGCCAAGCGTGTAGGTCGGCGGGTGCTCGAGAGCCAACAGCAGGTCATCGACATCGCCCGCATGCCTTTCCGCGGTCAGGCGATCCTGGGCGACCACCATGTCCGCGTAGTCCCGGCGGCCGAGTTCGATCAGCGTCAGGTGCCGCATTGTCCCCGGGCACCGGTCAGTCCCCGGCAGCCGACACATCCGACACATCCCACGCAGTCCACACAGTCCCGGCAGCCGACGCAGAAGGCGCAGCGGTGGCACCGGAAACAGCCAACGCAGAAGGCGCAGGCGACCAGCATCGAGGAAAAGAGAGAAACAAAGCCGAACGCGACAGCCGAAGAGAAAAGCGAGAGGAAGCTGCCGGCAATGCCCGCACTGAAGCCTGTCAGTGCGCTCCCGGCGACACCGGCCGAATGGGTTGTGGCGACGCTGCCTGCCACCCCGGCCGAGCGGGAAGTCCGGCTGCTGCCGGCCACGCCGGAACTCCGGATCATCCGAGCATCCCCGGGTTCTCGAGATTGGTCTTGACTTCGGTGAGGAACCTGGCTCCTTCGCCCCCGTGAAGAACCCGGTGGTCACAGGACAGGTCCAGGGTCATGACGTCACCGGGAACCACTTCACCCCCGCGGACGACCGGCTGCGAGTTGATGACTCCAACAGCCAGCTTTGCCGCCTGCCCGGGGTTGACGATCGGCTGGGAACTGTTGACCCCGAGCATCCCGAGATTTGAGATCGAGAAAGTTGCCCCGGCCTGTTCCGGCGGAGTGATCTCTCCCGAACGGGCGCGGCTCGAGAGGCGACGGACTTCGGAGGCGATCTCGTCGAGTTCCTTCAGGTCGGCATCGGTGATGACCGGCGTAATCGACCCGTCCTCGGTATCGACTGCGACACCGATATTGATGCGGGAGTGAAGCTGGAGACCACCGTCGCGGTAGGTCCCGTTTACCCGGGGATGGTTCCGGAGCGCAAGCGCGGCGGCCTTGATGACCAGGTCGTTTACCGTCGGCGCGTCGCCACCATCCCGCAGGGCGGCGCGGCGTCTGACGAGCGCGGTCACGTCCGCTTCCACCTGGATGTAGATGTGGGGGATGGTGGCCTTCGACTCGGCGATCCTCCTGGACATCGACTGCCGGGCCCGCGAGTACTCGAGAAACTCGCCTTCACCCTTGTTTCCGGCCTGACCGGTCTGGACCTGGACTTCGTCGCTCATCAAACCTGACGATATGGGCAAAACGCCTCCCATGTCAGGCCAGCAGCCCGGGCTCCTCCAGGTTGGCCTTGATCGAGGCGAGGAACTCGGCCCCGTCGGCCCCGTAAAGGATGCGGTGATCACAGGCAACGGTGACCTCCATCTGGTGGGCAGTCGTGAGTTGCCCTTCCTTTACGACCGCACGTTCGGAGACCTCACCCACCGACAGGATTCCGGCCTGTCCGGGGTTGATGACCGCTTCGAAACCTGTGACTCCGAACATGCCCAGGTTGGAGACCGTGAAGGTTCCGCCGCTGAGTTCCGGTGGAGTCACCTCCCCCGAGCGCACCCGCTCTGCCAGCCGGCGGCTCTCGCTTGAGATCTCGGTCAGGGTCAGATGGTCCGCATCCCGGAGTACCGGAACGATCAGCGCTCCCTCGACTGCGACCGCGATCCCGACGTTCACCCTGGGGTAGAGCTCGAAGCGCCCGTCGCGAAAGGCTGCATTCGCTCTGGGGTGGCGACGCAGGGCGATAGCCGTCGCCTTGACGACGAAGTCGTTGAGAGACGGAACCAGCTCACCATCGACCGCCTCTGCCTTGAAGGCGGTACGGACCTCTACCGCCCGGTCCATGTCGATCAGGGTCCGCAGGTAGAAGTGGGGGATGGTCGCTTTCGACTCGGTCATGCGCCGCGCTATCACTTGCTGGGTCCGGGTCAGTTCGACGATCTCAGGCTCTCCCTTGGCCGCTTCCGCATCCCCTCCGGTTCGCGATGTATCCCTTTCGGAAACCTGCGAGACGGAACGTTCCGTCTCTTCGGATTGTCTGGCGGGGGGCCCGCCCGTCCCGGCTGCCTCTACGTCTGCCTTGATGATCCGGCCACCGGGACCGGAACCCGAAAGCGATTCGAGGTCCACGCCCTTCTCTTCGGCAACCCGCCGGGCAAGTGGTGAGGCCTTGAGGCGGTGCCGGTCGCCGGGTTCCGGTTCTGACGATTCCGGCCCGGTCGAAACCGGAACCGGATCGGGTTCGGACGGAGCTTCGGGTCCCGGCTTCCCGGATCGCGACTGGGCCGGTTCCGCTTCCCGATCACGGTTCCCGCTGCTCCCGGACTCATCCCCAACCTCGGCTATGGGTTCGCCGATCGGCCTGGTCTCGCCCTCGGGGACAAGAATCTTCAGTGTGCCGGCGAGATCCGACTCGTAGACCATCGATGCCTTGTCGGTCTCGATCTCGACCAGTTCGTCGCCGATCGCTACCTCGTCCCCGTCTTTCTTCAACCAGGAGAGGATCACGCCCTCTTCCATCGAGTCGGTCAGACGGGGCATGACGATCTCCGGCATCAGTCCTGCCTCTTCCGGGGGAAGGCACCCTCGGTGGTCGCGAGCGCCGCCTCGATCACGTTCTCTTCATGGGGGATTGCGGCCTGTTCCATTCGGCGCGAGTAAGGCATCGGCACGTCGGCGCCGGTCACCCGCTGGACCGGGGCATCAAGGTAGTCGAAAGCCTGCTCGGTAATGAGGGTCGACAGATTCGCACCGACCCCGCCATGGGGCCAGCCCTCTTCCACGATCACCGCCCGGTTGGTCTTGCGGACCGAGTCGAGGATTGTGTCCAGATCAAGCGGTCTCAGGGTGCGGGGGTCGATCACCTCGGCGGAGATGCCGTGCTTCTCCTCGAGTTCGGCTGCGGCCTTTTCGGCAACCTGGGCCATTTTTAGAATGCCGACGATCGTCACATCAGCACCTTCGCGGCGAATAGCGGCTTCTCCAAAGCGCTGGATCACGTCGTCCCCATCCGGGACCTCACCCTTGATCCCGTAGAGGCTCTCGTGCTCGATGAAGACGACCGGATTGTCGTCGCGAATCGCAGCCTTGAGCAGCGCCTTCGCGTCTGCCGGGGTCGACGGACAGGCGACCAGGAGCCCGGGCACCTGGAGGTAAAGCGCCTCGAATGAATGGGAGTGGGTGGGTCCGAGTTGATGGCCGCCACCCCCGGGCATCCTGATCACCATCGGTACCCGCACATTGCCGTTGAACATGTAGGGGATGGCCGCCGCGTGATTGACGATCTGGTCCAGGGCGAGAAGGGAGAAGTTCACCGTCATCAGTTCGACCACCGGACGCAGGCCGGCCATCGCAGCGCCTACGCCGGTCCCGACGATCGTGTTCTCCGAGATCGGCGTGTCGCGGACCCGCTTGTGACCGAACTCGTCCAGCAGGCCCTCGGTCACCTTGAAGGCGCCCTGGAAGACCCCGACGTCCTCGCCCATTACGAATACATCGGGATCGCGGCGCATCTCCTCTGCTATCGCGTCCCGCAGCGCTTCGCGCATCCGCATCTCGGTCATTCCCGGACCCCCTCACGGGACTGGCGCTCCCTCGCCTCCTCGGCGTGTGAGGCACCGGACTCGGCGAGGTTCTTCGCAACTTCCGGGGCGTCCTCTCCGAGTTCGCCGCGATGAGGTTCCGGTGAACGCTCGTCCACCGCGTACCAGCCCATCGTCTCCGAAACGACGTAGAGCTCTTCGTAAAGTGACTCCAATGAGGGTTCCGGCGACTCGTCGGCGAACTTCACAGCGGCTTCGACCGCCTCGTCAGCCTCTCGCCTTGCGCCTTCGACGTCATCCTCACCCAGCACTCCGTCTTCGAGGCACAGCCGGATGAAGCTCTCGATTGGATCCTTGCGCTGCCATTCCTCGACCTCGGATTTCTCCCTGTACACCTCGGGATCAGCGGCCGAATGGCCGCGGTACCGGTAAGTGAAAGCCTCGACCAGGCTGGGCCTTCCCTTCGTGCGGACCTCCTCCAGGTGATGCGAGACCCGCTCCCGTACCTCGAGTACGTCCATCCCGTCGATGCGCTCACCTTCGATCCCGTATCCCTCCGCCTTCCGGGAGAGATCGGTCACTGCGGAGTGCCGCTCGATCGAGGTTCCCATCCCGTAAAGGTTGTTCTCGACCAGGAACACAACGGGCAGCTCCCAGAGGGCGGCCAGATTCATGGTTTCGCCGAAGTTGCCGGTGTTCGAGGCGCCGTCGCCGAACATGCAGACGGTCACCGTGTCTTCCTCCCGGTACTGCGAAGCGAGTGCGAGGCCGGCCGCCAGGGGCAGGTTGCCACCGACGATCCCGTAGCCACCCATGAATCGTCTCTCCCCGTCGAAGATATGCATCGAGCCGCCGCGGCCGCCGCTGGTCCCGGTCTCGCGGCCGAACAGTTCCGCCATGACGGCATCGGGTGAGGTACCGCGTGCCAGCGCGTGCCCGTGGGTCCGGTAGGTGCCGATCAGGTAGTCGTCATCCCGCATCACCGACGTCGTTCCGACGATCGTTGCTTCTTCCCCGATGGCCAGATGGAGGAAGCCACCGGCCTTCGCGCGCTGGTACTGGCGCCCGGCTTCCTCCTCGAAACGCCGGATCAGGCACATCCGGCCGAGGAGTTCCAGACAGATCTGACGATCGGGAACCTTGGCCATACAGAGACCATAGCGGGGCGTTCCCCTCGGCTTTTTCGGCTTTCTACCTGAAGTTTCCGGACCTCGTCGGGCGACCTTGCGGCCCCCGCAAACTTTCCGCAAGCCCGCTGAAATGCGGCCGGGGGAAGCTGCCGCCGCATTCGATTCCACTTACCCCCGAACTTCCGAGGAGCAGCACCATGAAAAAGATCCTGACAATCGCGATAGCGGCCGTCGCCTTTCTCGTTGCCGCGCAAGGCGCGCAGGCCGCACAGGTACAGGGTGAACTGAAGGTGGTCACGTACGGCAAGGGCAAGGTCACCGCCCCCGGCATCGACTGTGGCAGCGGTGCCACCGACTGCACGGAGACCGTGACCTGGGACGACTCCCAGGTGCCACCGTCGACCGTGCTCGTCTCCACCGGCACCGCCCCCGGCTGGGCCCCCACCAGCTGGTCCGGGTGCACAAGGTTCCTCCCGGGAAGCAAGTGCGTGGTTGATTACGTCGCCGGGACCAAGACGGCCTATGTGTACTTCTTCGACGTCCAGGCCCCGAACGTCTTCATCGCGGGTTATTCGGACACGGTCAGTGAGTCGCTTCTCGTGAACCTGGCGGTCACCGACAACGAACAGGTGACCAAGGTCGAGTTCCTCATGAACGGGGAGGTGGTCCTCACCCAGACATCGAACTTCGGTGACGGCCTGATCGACACGAGCCAGTTGTCTGAGGGGCTGTACGACCTCCAGGTCCGAGCAGTCGACGGCAACCGGAACGTCGGAGAGAGCAATGTCCACCAGATCACCGTTGATCACACTGCCCCCGGGATTGAACTCGTGTCGCCTCCGACCCTGACCAACTCCGCAAGTCCCGAGTTCACCTTCGTGATTCCGACCGATGACGCATGGAACTCACATTGCGCCATCCAGAAGCAGGGCGAAGCAGTCGAGACCGAGTATTGCGGTCCCGGCGAGCCCTACACGGCGGCAGTCGATGCAGACGGGAACTGGGAGTTCGTGGTCGAAGCCAGGGACTCCGCCGGGAACGTGAACCGGGTGGTCCACAGCTTCGTCGTCGACCGGACCGCTCCGGTTGTCGAGATCACCGGAGGCCCGGATGACGGGTCTTCCCTTGATCCCGGGGAGGTTGACTACGCCTGGACGGTGGCTGATGCCCACGCGGTCACGCAGTCCTGCTCCTGGGACCAGGACCCCGCGGTCACCTGCGAAGCCGGTTCATCCAGGACCCTTGCTCCCGGCACGCACCGTTTCGATCTCACCGTGACTGACCAGGCTGGCAACGCGACAACTATCGAGCGGAACCTGACTGTCAACAGCGTCGACCCGGATCCTGATCCAGAGCCCAATCCGAACCCCGACCCGGACCCGGACACGAGTGACCGCACGGCACCGCAGGTCCGACTCTCCGCGCCGAAGCAGACGGTCAAGTCGATCCGCAACCGCCTGAGGCTGAACGTCCGCTGCGACGAAGCCTGCTCTGGTCGGGTTGTCGTTACCGGCAAGCGCGGTGTCCGGTTCACCGGCCGCGTCGTGCTCGCCCGGGCCGGACTGGCCAAGCTCAGGCTGCGTCCCGCCCCCAGGGTCCGGAAGCGTCTCGCCTCACCGGACCGTGCCCGCCGCTCCCTTGTGTTGAAGGCCAGGGCGGTGCTTTTCGACAGGGCCGGTAACGAGACCAGCTCAAGTCTGAGGTTCAGGGTTTCTCCCTGATCCTCAGGCGTGGGTGGCCCACTTGTCGACGGCCCGGGCCGCGTCGAGCACGGCCTCGGAGATCGTCGGGTGTGGGTGCATGATCCGCTGGAGTTCCTGAATCCCGCCCTCGAGCGCCATCACGGCGACAAGCTCCGCGATCATGTCGCAGGCGCTGTTGCCGACGATGTGGGCGCCGACGATCTCGCCGTACTCCTTGTCGACCACAAGCTTGACCATGCCGTCACGATCGTCGTACACGGTTCCGGCACCGACACCGCCTAGCTTCAGCTTGCCGGTCTTCACGTCGAGACCCTTCTCCTTGGCCTGGGCCTCGGTCAGGCCGACGCTTGCGACCTGCGGGTGGCAGAAAGTGGCCCCGGGAACCAGTTCGAGGTCGACCGGATGGGTGTCCTGACCGGCTGCGGCTTCGGCGGCCACCACGCCTTCCTCCATCGCCTTGTGGGCGAGGGCTGCGCCACGGCAGAGGTCACCGATCGCGTAGACCTTTTCGTTTGAGGTCTTCTGGTATTCGTCGACCTCGACCCGGCCGTTTTCGTCGAGCTTGATGCCTGCGGCTTCGAGGCCGAGGGCGTCCACATCGGGACGGCGTCCTCCGGCAATCACCAGATAGTCGACCTCGGCCGAGTTCTCACCGTAGGTGAACCTGACCGAGCTGTCGGTCACCTCGACGTTCTCGACCGGGGTTCCGGTCGAGATTTCGATGCCTTGCTTCTTGAAAGTCCGCTCGACTACCCGGACTACGTCCTTGTCCTCGGCGGGCAGGATCTGGTCGAGCATCTCGACGAGGATCACTTCGGTGCCGTAACGGATGTATGCGGAAGCGATCTCCGAACCGGACGCACCGGCCCCAACCACCGCGATTTTCTCCG
>JAGQUQ010000085.1:5161-8229 GCA_020438425.1 Solirubrobacterales bacterium | reverse complement strand
GTGCTCGACCCGACCGTCGTCACCCGCTCCGCGCTCCAGAACGCCGCGTCGATCGCCAAGAACATCCTGGTGACCGAGGCGATCATCGCCGAGCCCGCCGAAGAGGGTGGCGCCGGCATGCCCGCGATGCCCGACATGGGCGGAATGGGCGGCATGATGTAAGGAAATCTCTTCAGAGATTTCTGAAAGGGGCCCGGGCGAAAGTCCGGGCCCCTTTCGTTGCACGGGCCATCTGGGTTGAAGTTATCCGTCACATGTGCGGATAACTTCAACCGAGGCGCGATCGTCCGGGAGTTAGTCGGCGGCGGTGGGGGCTAGCCTTGACCCGTGGACGTGACAAGCAGACGACTGGCGGCCCAGGGCCTGTCCGGCTCCAACCTCAGGGATCCCCGGGCGGTGACCGGCCGGCTGCTGGCGATCCAGGCCCAGGACCCTCGCGGAGCCCGGCTGGCGGTCCGGGCCCGGCTTTCGGAATCGGCAAGGAACCCCGGGGCGTCAGCGGTCGACCGGGCCCTGAACGACCGCTCCCTGGCAATCGGCTGGCTCAATCGGGGAACTCTCCATCTGGTGCTGGCCGAGGACTACCGGTGGCTTGCCGAGCTGACGGCGCCACGGTTGATGACCTCGAACCAGACCAGGCTCAGGCAGGAAGGGGTCTCGCCCGGCGATGCAGACAAGGGGGTGGAGCGAATCTGCCGGCGGCTGGCCGATGGGCCGGCGACCAGGGCGGAGATCAAGGAGGAACTCGAGTCAGCCGGGGTACCGGTGGCCGGTCAGGCACTGGTTCACATCCTCTTCCTTGCCTGTCTCCGCAACCGGATCATGCGCGGGCCCATGGCTGGCAAGGAGCAGGCCTTCGTCCTGATCGAGGACTGGCTCGGGAAACCGGAGCCCGTCGATCGCGAAGCGGCCCTGGCGGAACTGGCTCGCCGGTACCTGGCCGGCCACGGACCCGCCACCGATCGTGATCTCGCCAAGTGGGCCGGGATCCCTTTGGGTCAGACTCGCCAGGGGCTCGAGGCGATCGCGTCCGAACTGAAGGAGGCCGGCGACCTCATCGAGCTGAAGGAACGCTCGCGCCCTGGAAAGGAAGAGCCGGGCGCACGCCTGCTCGGCAGCTTCGACCCGATCCTGCACGGATGGGAGTCGCGGGAGTGGATCGTGCCGGATGAAGCGCAACGCGCCGTGGTCACCACCAACGGGATCTTCCGGCCGACCATTTTCGCCCGAGGCGAAGTCATTGGCACCTGGAAGCTGGCTTCCGGCAGGTTCGAACTGAACCCCTTCAACGAACCTGATCCTGGCGAAGCGAAGGCTCTGGAGCGTGAGATGGAGCGGGTGCGGGAGTATCTCGGGCAATGACCGGGACCGGATTCTGCTGGGACGAGCGCTGCCTGACCCATGACAACGGGTCGATGATCCTCGACGAGGAGGTTCAGGGCTGGATCGAAGTGCCCCATGTAGAGCGTCCCGAGCGGATGGTGCTGATCCGCCAGGTGCTCGAGCGCTCGGGGGTGCTCTCGGGATTGATCGAAATCCCGGCCCGGGAAGCGACCGGGGAGGAGCTTCAGCTGGTTCACCCGGCCGCGATGATCGAGAAGGTCCGGGCCGGTTGCGAAACCGAACTGACCTGGGTCGGGCCGGAAGCGCGCTGCGGCAGGGGAAGCTGGGTGCCCGCCCTGATTTCGGCCGGCGGATCGATCGAGTGCGTGGACGCGGTCATCGACGGGCGGGTGGAGAACGCCTATGCCTGTCTCCGGCCGCCCGGCCACCACGCTTCGGCCGGAACCCCGATGGGGTTCTGCCTCTTCAACTCTGTCGCGATCGCCGCGCGGCATGCGCAGGAACGGGGCCTGGAAAAGGTGACGATCATCGACTGGGACGTCCACCACGGCAACGGAACCCATGACATCTTCTACGAGGATCCGACCGTCCAGTTCATCTCGATCCACCAGGACGGTCTCTACCCGCCTGACTACGGTCGCCTCGAGCAGCGGGGAAGCGGGGCGGGCGAGGGGTTCACGCTGAACCTGCCGATGCCGCCGGGCAGTGGCGATGCGGGCTACCTCGAACTGTTCGACCGGGTGGTCGGCCCGGCGGTGCGCGACTTCAGCCCTGACCTGATCCTGGTCTCGGCCGGTCAGGACCCGGCCGCGGCCGATCCGCTCGGCCGGATGAGCGTCACGGCCGAAGGCTTTCGCGGAATGGCGGCGCGCACGCGAAAACTGGCGACGGAGCTTTGCCGGGGGCGGCTGGTGGTCTTGCAGGAAGGCGGATACAGCCTCGATCACCTGCCGGTCTGCACGCTTGCCGTGGTCGAAGCGATCGCCGGGCTTGAACCTTCCTTTGCGGAGGATCCGCTCGAGATGGATGTGCCGACGGAGATCGGGCCGGCCGAGCGGGCAGCGATCGAGGCGGCGCTCCAGCTCGCTTGACCTTCAGCCCCGGTGCCGGATTACCGGGAAAGGACGTCCGGCATGCTGCGGGGTTCCACGCCGAGTGACCGGATGTCTCTGGTGCCGGTCGCGGAAACCATCGAGACCCGCATGAGTTCGGCTTCCTGCCAGGTGGCGAAGGCGTTTTCCCCGACCAGCCTGTGGATTGCGGTCAGGCCGAGGTGGACGAGCTGAAGCGGAATCCTGATCACCGGACGCGGCCGGCCGGCCAGCAGCCCGACAAGCTCGGACATCTCCGCGTAGGTCATGGTTTCCGGTCCGGCAAGGTCGTAGAGGTGGTCACCTCGATCATCGGCCTTGAGCGATTGCTCGACCGCCCTCGCCACGTCGTCGGCCCAGACCGGCTGGTAACGGGACCTGCCGTTGCCGGAGATCGGGATCCGCGGCAGAAAGGAGAAGCGCCGGAGCAGGGTGATCCACGGATCGGAATGGTCGAAGACGATCGAGGGGCGGAAGATCGTCGAGTCAAGCGCGGACTGCGCGACCGCCTGTTCGGCCACCCACTTGGCCCGGAAGAAGCGGGTCCGCTGGACCGCAGAGGCGTTGAGGGCGCTGAAGAAGACGAAGCGCTTCACCCCGGCCCGTTCAGCCGCCTCGAGCAGCCGAACTGTC
>JAGQUQ010000085.1:0-5061 GCA_020438425.1 Solirubrobacterales bacterium | reverse complement strand
CCAGGCCGTTCAGTTCCTCGACCGGGTGGGGAGGCTGGTCGCGGATCGATGCCGCGAGGTGGATCACCGTGTCAACGCCGCGCATCGCCTGGCGCAGCATGTACGGGTCACGCAGCTCCCGCAGGTCACCCATGGTGATCTGGACGTCGACGCGATGGGGCCCCAGCTTGCGGGGTTCGCGGACCAGAACCCGGACCTGATGGCCGTCGTCGATCAGGCGAGGCAGGAGCCGCGAGCCAATCGAACCTGTTGCTCCGGTCAGAAGGATCACGGCCAGCAGTCTAAAGCCGCGCGTTTACCGGCAATTTCCGTGTCATTAAGTAGGCATTCGAGCCGATGGCGAGAGGGAGGTCCGGCGACGCCAATGTCTAATATGGGAACCATGAGTTACGTCATCGCAGAGCCATGCATCGGTCAGAAGGACAACTCCTGTGTGGAGGTTTGTCCGGTCGACTGCATCCATCCGACCCCGGACGAGCCCGGCTACGACCAGGTCGACATGCTCTACATCGATCCCGACGAGTGCATCGACTGCGATGCCTGCGTCGAGGCCTGCCCGGTTGACGCCTGCTTCGCCGAGGACCAGCTCCCCGCGGAGTGGGCCCACTTCACCGAGAAGAACGCGGCCTACTTCCAGCAGGCTTAACAGGAGTCGGGCGGGGTCCGACCCGCCCTCCAGGTTCCGCCCGCCCGATCACGACATCCATGAATGGATGATCGGGCTCTGTCAGGTGGCGGTCCCATGGGCGGGTGCCCAGGTACCCGCCGGCTCACAGGGCCCACGAATGGATGAGCCGGCTACATCCGTATTGCCGCCCGACTCCGGCTAAACCAAGGGGAGTTCGCGGGCGTTTTTGCCTAGCTTCGGGGCCAGTTCCGGGGCGGAGGTGTCCATTGACTGGATCATCGGGAGTTCCCGCGGGGTGCTGGCGATGATCTTTCGGGCGATCGCGACGATCGCCTGACCGGCCGGGGAATCCGGCTCTTCGATGGCGAGCGGATTGCCGGTGTCGGCGTGCTCACGGAGCTCCTCGGAAAGCGGGACGTTGCCGAGCAGCGGCACTTCGAGCTCGTCGGCCAGCAACTGGCCACCGCCCTCGCCGAAGATCGAGAAGGTCTCGCCGGTCGGGGTGGTGAATCCGGCCATGTTCTCGATGATGCCCATCACCTCGACGTCAACCTTGGCCGACATCTCGGCCGAACGGGCGGCCACCGACTGGGCGGCGGGCTGGGGTGTGGTCACGATCGCGATCTTGGCCTGGGGCAGCAGCTGGGCCATCGACATGGCGACATCGCCGGTGCCGGGCGGAAGATCGAGCAGCAGGTAGTCGAGTTCACCCCAGGCGACGTCCTCGAGGAACTGCTGAAGCGCCTTGTGGAGCATCGCGCCGCGCCAGACCACGGCCGCGTTGTCATTGACGAAGTAACCCATCGACATGGTCGCCACGCCCGACTCGGCGACCGGTGGCAGGATCTTCCGCTCGGCGTTGACCTCGGGCTTCCTGTCGACCCCGAGCATGCGGGGAATCGAGTAGCCGTACACGTCGCAATCGAGCACACCGACCGAGTGGCCTTCGGCCTGGATCGCGGCGGCGAGATTGGCGGTGAGGGTCGACTTGCCGACTCCGCCCTTGCCCGAAGCGATGCCGATTACGTTCTTGACCTGGGCCAGGGCCCCCTGCGGCAGCTTGCCCCGGCCGAGGGTCTGCATCAGGCCGGCCTTCTCCTCATCGGAGAGGACGTCGAAGCCGACCCCGACCCCGGTCACCCCGTCCAGCGACGACACCTGCTGGACCACTGCATCCTGGAAATGCGAACGGATCGGACATCCGGGCGTGGTCAGGGAAACGGTCACGTTGATCTGGCCGTCTTCCTTGATCTCGATGCTGCGGACCATGCCGAGCTCGACGATGTTGCGGCGAAGCTCCGGGTCGATGACCGCGGTCAGCTTCTCTTTTACCTGCTCTTCGGTCGGGAGGGACATGCCCTGATTCTCGCAGAGCCGCCGTTCCGGGCGGCCGGTCGCGCCAGGGGGGCGAGTTTGAGAGTGCGGCGGCCTTAGTCCGGTCAGATGACCTCGACCAAGGAGCCTGACATGGCATTCCGGAACCGTTTTGCCGCAATCGCGGTGATCCTGCTCACAACCACCCTCTTCGCGATCTCCGCCTTCGCCGCCACCGATGGTGCCGCGGCCGCCCGCTACGTGGTGGCCCAATGCGGCTGGCATGTCGGCCAGGACGCGAGCTGGTTCGATTCCAGCGACGACAAGTACGGCAGGAGTTCCTACTGCCAGACCCCCGAGTCGGCCGACCCCTTCGAAGGCGTTCACCTGATCAACCAGGTCAAGGGAAGCGCCGGCGCGATCGGCGGCACGAAGTTCTCCTCCTGGCGATGGCAGGCACCGGCCGGAACCGGCATCGTCAACGTTCACGGCCAGCGCTGGCAGTACCTCCGGGAGGGCTTCCAGCACCGGCTCGGCGGGGTGGCGCAGAACGGCGGCTTCAGCCCCTTTCTGGAACTCGACACCAGCGACGGGACCAAGCGTGACTTCTGGCAGGGGTTCGAACCGTACGCCCAGGCCTTCGAGACGCGGCTCGTCTGCTACCGCACTTCGGACAAGAACTGCCCGGTGAACGGGACCGTGCTGACCGGGGTCAGGTCACTGACCATCTCGATCGACGATCCGGTCAAACCGGTCGCCACGATCAGCGGCGGTCTGACCGGAGAAGGCTGGCTCCGGGGCAGCCAGTCGCTCACCTTCGCCAACCGGGATACCGGCGCCGGGCTGCGCTTTGCCCAGACCGCGATCGACGGCTCGGTCCGGGGCAGCACCGAAATGAGCTGCGCCAAGACGATGATCTCCGGGCAGTGGCGAGGCACGAAGATGCAGCCCTGCCCGCCCTCGGTCACCGGCAGCCACACGGTCGACACCCGCACCATCGCCGACGGTCCCCACTCTCTTCACCACTGCGCCTTCGACTTCGCCGGCAGCTCGGGCTGCACCGTTTCCCGCACGATCCGGGTTGACAACAACCCGCCGGCAGCACCGAAGGCCCTGGTGGTGGAAGGAAGCGATGCCTGGCGGCGGACCAACGCCTTCAACCTGACCTGGACCAATCCCGATCAGGGTGTCGCCTCGCCGATCGCGGCCAGCCTCCTGCGGCTGAGCGGGCCGGAAGGATTCAACGCCGGACCAGCAGGCAAGCCCGGGGCCGGGCGGATCGACGGCATCCAGCTGCCCGGGCCGGGCGAGTTCCGGGCCAGGGTCTGGTTGCTCGACCAGGCCGGCAACTCGGATGAGGCCCATTCGGCCGAGGTCACGCTGCGGCTCGACGACGTTCCCCCGACCGGTTACTTCGCCGACCCGCCCGAGGAGGATCCCGGCCTGATCGAAGTCCCGGTTGCCGACCGGTTCTCCGGAGTGGCCAGCGGGAGCATCGCCTGGCGGCCGGCATCCGGCGAAACCTGGCAACCGATCCAGACCGACTTGATTCACGCAGAGCAGAAGCTCCGGGCCCGGTTCCCCGATGACCTGCCCCGCGGCAACTGGGTGCTGCGGGCGGTGATCGGCGACCGGGCCGGGAACATGACCGCCACCGACCGGCGGGCTAACGGATCGCTGATGACCGTCCGTACCCCGCTACTTGACGAGACCAGCATCTCCGCCGGCCTGAACAGCAGGCTCCGGGACCGTCGAGGATCCATGGAGGTCGGCTTCGGCCGGCGCGCCCACTTGACCGGCCGGCTGACCGGGGTCGAAAGTGGCGGAGTCGGCGGGGCCGAACTGACGGTCAGCGAAGTCCCGTTTCCGGGTTCGCGCGGTTCGGAGACCAGCCGGAAGGTGGTCACCGACAGCCGGGGGTACTTCGAGCTCTGGCTGGCCCCCGGAACCAGCCGCCGGGTCAGCGTGAAGTTCGCCGGCAACCGGCGCCTCCAGGAAAGCAGCTCGGGAGTCCTCGAGCTGAGGGTCCGGGGAAAGCTCACCTTCAAGGCCAGGCCGCGGCGGCTGAAGACCGGGCAGAAGGTGTTCTTCCGGGGGCGGGTCCTTGCCCCGGGTGGCTGGCATCCGGTGCGCGGGAACCTCGTCCAGATCCAGTACTTCGAGGAGTCAGCCCGGCGCTGGCGGCCGGTCGCCCTGACCAGGACCGACCGGCACGGTCGCTACCGCAGCAGCTACCGGTTCCGCTACATCACCGGCCTCGCCCGGATCCGGCTCAGGGCGCTTCTCGTCCCATCGTCCCGCTTCCCCTACAGCGGGGCGGCCTCGAAACCGGTGAGGATCCGGGTCCGGGGCTGATCCGGGAGGCGGGCAACCCGCCCGCCCAATCCGCATCCCGGAAGGCCAACACGGCCGCCGCGCCGGAAAGGCGCGGCGGCCGCAGGCCGTTGACGGCCTAGAGTCCGAAGACTCCGACCAGCACGGGCAGCGCGATGGCTGTTCCGGCCAGGGCTCCAACCGTCAGCCCGAGGGCGGCGCGGAGGCCGGTTTCCTCGGTCATCGGTTTCACCACATGTCTGTCCAGATCCATGGGTACCTCCTTCTTCGTGATGCCTGCGGGGTTAGCTGACGGGCTCGCGCTGAAGAAGCTGCGCTACGGGCCGGAAGGCCCGATTCGCCCCCGGTCTCCGGTCGAAACCCGAGACCACTGGTTCCCCCGCTCCGTCACCCTTGGTGACGGATTAGGCGTATGGCTGAACGGAAACATCTTAACGCCATCCGGTCTGCGCCGGATGGCAACGGAAACCCGTCCGCTCACCGAACGAAAGGACGGATGAGCGGACTCTGCCTGAGGTGGTTCTAGGGGCGGCTGAGACGCTTGGCGCAGCGCTCGATGTGCCGGATGCTGCTCGGGTTGCGGTTGATGCAGTCGGTCAGTTGCGGCAGCTTGTTGGCCGGGACGTTCTTTATGTGGGTGGTTATCTGCGTCTGGGTCTGAGGGGTGACGTTCGACTGCTCGAAGGCTTCGTTGGCTTCGTCCAGGCTGCGCTGAATGTTGTCGTTGATGCCGCTCGAAACCTTCTCGGTCGTGTCCAGCACCGGACGGACGATGAAGTAATAGG
>JAGQUQ010000084.1 GCA_020438425.1 Solirubrobacterales bacterium | reverse complement strand
CGCGTTCGCGGGAAGGGTAATCGAGCCAGAGGTAGAGACAGCGGCGCTTCAGGGCCTCGGTCAACTCGCGTGAGTTGTTCGACGTGAGCAGGACGATCGGGTGAGTGGTGGCGCTGATCTGGCCCATTTCAGGAATCGTGATCTGGAAATCGGAGAGAAGCTCCAGCAGCATCGCCTCGAACTCCTGGTCGGTCTTGTCGATCTCGTCGATCAGCAGGACCACGGGATCCGGATTGGCGATCGCTTTCATCAGCGGACGCTCGAGCAGGAAATCCTCGGTGAAGATCTCGCCCATTCCGACCGGGCCGGTTTCCTCGCCCTGAACCGTCGCCGTGGCCTGGATCTGCAGCAGCTGCTTGCGGTAGTTCCACTCGTAGAGCGCCTTGGCCTCGTCGAGCCCCTCGTAGCACTGGAGCCGCACCAGTTCACGACCGGTCGAACGGGAAAGTGCCTTTGCCAGTTCGGTCTTGCCGACCCCGGCCGGGCCCTCGACCAGGACCGGCTTGCCCAGCCGCTGGGCGAGGAAGGCGATCAGCGCGGTTGAATCATCGGCCAGGTAGGCGGCTTCGCGGAGGGCATCGGCGACGACGGCGGGACTGTCGGGAACGGACTGGGGAGTTGCTGCCATGAAGGGGAGGATACGACGACCGGCTTTCGGTTGGCGCGATAATCCGCACACATGGGACGACTTGACGATGTAGACCTTTCGCTCAGGTACTCGAAAGAAGAAGGGGAGCGGCGCCTTGGCGAGGCCCAGGACCGCGTCGCGGCCCTGCGGCTGGCCCTGGGAGGCCAGATCGGTTCAGGCCGGCTCGGGCCGCCGGTCTGCGTGATCTTCGAAGGCTGGGATGCCTCCGGAAAAGGCGGCGCGATCAAGCGGCTGGTCTATCCGATGGATCCTCGCCATGTTCGTGTCGCGCAGTTCGCCGCGCCGACCGAGGACGAGAAGCGACACCACTTCCTCTGGCGGTTTTGGCCTTCGCTTCCGGGCTGGGGCGGGATGGCGATCTTCGACCGCTCCTGGTACGGCCGGGTGCTGGTCGAAAGGGTCGAGGAGTTCGCTTCGAAGAAAGAGTGGAAGCGGTCCTACAAGGAGATTCGGAACTTCGAACAGGCCCTGACCGACGAAGGGACGATCCTGGTCAAGTTCTGGATGCACCTTTCCGAGGAGGAGCAGCTGAAGCGATTCGAAGCCCGGGCAAATGAACCGCTGAAGCAGTGGAAGCTGACCGAAGAGGACTGGCGTAACCGCGAAAAGCGGGGTCTCTACGAGGAAGCGGTCAAGGACATGTTCGAGAAGACCTCGACCGAAGCCGCCCCCTGGTCGGTCATCCCCGGCGAGAACAAACGCTACGCCCGCGTCGCCGTGATCGAAACCGTGATCGATGCGATGGAAAAGGGCATGAAGCGCTGGGAAATAGAACTCCCCGAGTAACCGGGAACAGAGCCCCTCCCAACTATTAGTTACTGCGCGTGGGAGGGGCGGGTTGAGATTGGAGCGCCGGCGAAGACCGGCGCGACTGCAGGTGTTAATCCAGCGGGATGTCGGTGACCCGGGGAGCGGGCGGTTCTTCCGGCTCTTCCCGGGCCGGAGTCTCTCTGCCGCCGGTCTGGCCGCCGGGGTTCCCTGCCTTGTCGGCATAGGCATCGAGGAAGGCCTTCAGCACACCCATGGCCTCGTGCTGGATCGACTCTGCCTGCTGCCTCAGTTCCGGTGAAACCGTGTGTCTGAACAGCTCGGCCGAACGACAGATCGGGCACCACTCGAGGCAGTCTCCGTGGCCGCCGCCAGCATTCGCTTCGGAACCCGCCTGGCCGTTTCGATCTTCATCCGGTTCTGCATCGGTATTGGTCCGGCCCGCTCTGGACTGGGAGAACTGACCCCAGAAGCGGTCGGCTCCGGGCTGAAGTTCGCTTTGCTCAGACTTCTGCGGCATGTGAATCCTCGAAGATGATCTCCAGGGTTTCGTCCTCGAACGAGGCTTTCGACGGGCTGCGTCTGGCGAGCCCGGAAGGAAGCATGATAGTCCGCCTCGCGTCACCTATCTGCACCAGCAGCTCCTCGCCGGCCTGCTGGAGCTTAACCTCGCCCTTCTCGGTGAACGGCGCCCGGATCCGGATCACCGTGCGTCCGTTCTCGGTGGCAACCTCGCGGGCCATGCCGGAATGAAGCAGGCCGGAAGGGTCGACCTGGCCGTAGAGGTCCTCAGCCAGCCGGCCGTGCATCTCTTCGCCGATAACTTCACGGTCGAAGAAACGGGCGGTGAGGACGGGCACCGGCGCGAACCCTTCTTCGACCATCTCGAGCTGGGTCGTCTGCTGTTCGCGCCAGCCCGCGAAGTAGGAATCGGAAACCTCGTCGGGGAAAACGCGATTGACGATCACGGCGTCGGTCAGGTACCCGAAGAGACAGAGGTGGGTGAAGGTGCGGCGGGCCTCGTTGATCACCATGCGGTCGGGATTCATGACCAGCCGGATCGAGCAGTGCTCGTGGTCGCGGAGGATCTCGTCCATCGCCAGCAGGTTCTCGATCAGATGCTCGACCTCATCCATGAGTTCCGGTTCCGGCATCGGGATCTCCAGGGCTTTCGCGATCGGGGCAGCCTTGCTCAGCAGGCTGCGGTTCCAGGGAAAGACCTTGCGAACCCACCAGCTGGCTACTTCCGGGTAGCCGAGCAGGCGCAGGGTTTCCCCGCTCGGAGCACAATCGACGATCACCACGTCGAAATCTCCTTTGTCCCAGTGGCGTTTGATCTGAAGCAGCGAGAAGAGCTCGTCAAGACCGGGTGGCACGCTCAGTTCCTCGGCCCGGACCTGATCGACCCCCTTGCTCTGGAGCAGACCGCTCATCCAGGCTGCGACCCGGTCCCAGTTCCTCCTCATCTCGGCCTCGGCAATCACTTCCTGCCCCCAGAGGCCGGGACTCACTTCGACCGGATCCGGTCCCAGTTCGACTCCGAGCGAGTCGGAAAGGCTGTGAGCGGGATCGGTCGAGAGGATCACCGTCCGGTGACCTTCGGCGGCGCAGCGGCGGGCGGTGGCGGCGGCGACGCTGGTCTTGCCGACCCCTCCTTTGCCCGTGTAGAGGATTGTGCGCGGTGGCATCAGGGAGCGAGCGTATAGCCTGCTCCGTCTTGGAACGGATGAGAATCCCCTTGGCACTTGCCGTCCTGCTGATCTTTCTGCCGGCCTTTTCGGGCTGTGGCAGCGACGACCCGGACCCTGCCGACGAGCTCGACCGCGTGCTGACGAGGGAAAACCTCTCCGGATTCGGCTCCGGGCCCGAAGGTCCTCTCGGCGGGCTGGTGAAGGTCCAGGCCCTGGGCTTCGAGGACCGGGTCCTGGAAGAGCGGCAGGTCGTCGCGACACCGGAGGTGATGAGCGACATCCGCGGGGCGCTCGGTGCCGATTCCGGCCTGAGGGAGCTGGCCGACGACCTCGAGTTCGAGGGAACGGAGCAAGTTGCGGGCGTCGGGACCAATCACCTCTCCGGCACGATCGACGTCGGCGGGCTGGCCCGGGCGCTGCGAGAGGCCGGGGCAGACAGGCTGGGCTCCCTGGCCGGGGTCGACCCGGAGGTCGATCTCGAGGAAACGCTGACCAAGGCAGAGTTCGATCTGTACTCGGGTGAGGAGGACGGGACCATCCGGAGACTCGATCTGACTCTCTCGCTCGATGACCCGGACAATGCACTTCCGGCGACCCGGATACGGTTCAGCCTGACGCCGGTCAGCTCGGGCGGAACACTCCAGTAGAGAGCAGCATCCAGACGCCATGGAATATTTCCTTCTCCTCATCAGCTTTGCGGTCATCCTCACCGGTGCCCTGTTGTTCACCAACGCAGTCGAGTGGGTGGGGCACAAGCTGAACCTGGGTGAGGGCGCGGTCGGCTCGCTGCTCGCCGCGGTCGGCACCGCGATGCCGGAGACGCTGATCCCGATCGTCGCGATCATCGGGGCGGCGTCGGGCTCCGGTGACGTTGCGGTCGGTGCGATCGTCGGCGCCCCGTTCCTGCTCGCGACCATCGCCATGGCGCTGGTCGGTGTCTCGGCCCTCGCCTACATCAAGCGCCGGCCCCAGGGCAAGCATCTCGACGTCCACGTCGAAACGCTGGACCGGGACCTGGTCTTCTTCATGATCTTCTTCTCCCTCGCCCTGGTGATCGGCGTGGTCGACGTTCCGAATGCGGTCCAGGTCGGGGCCGGCGTGGTCTGCCTGCTCGCCTACGTCTACTACGTGGTGATGACCATCCGCAACAGTGGCGAAGTCTCGGAGAGCCACGAAATGGATCCCCTGATCATGGACCGGCGGGGCGATCGGACCGGCGGTCCACCGAACTCGATCATGATCATCCAGCTGCTGCTCGGCCTGGGAGCGATGGTTGGCGGCGCCCACCTCTTCGTCCATGAACTGCTCAACGTGGCCGAGCACCTGGGCGTCTCGGCGATCATCCTCTCGCTGATACTCGCCCCGCTGGCGACCGAGCTGCCCGAGAAGGCAAACTCGTTCTTCTGGGTCCGCGACGGCAAGGACAGTCTCGCGCTCGGCAACATCACCGGTGCGATGGTCTTCCAGTCGACCATTCCGGTGGCGATCGGCATGATCTTCATCGACTGGTCACTCGACAAGTTCGCGGTGGTCTCGATGGGCCTCGGTCTGGCCGGCGGCATGGTCGCCTACTGGGCGCTGCGCAGGAACGGCGAGTTCGGAAAGATCGCGATCGGACTCTGGGCGCTGCTCTACCTGTCTTTCCTGGCCTTTGTGGTCCTCAGCGGCGACACCGGTCACACATCTGCGCACTAGCGGAGCCCTCCCAACCATCCGCTGCTTCTATGGGAGGGCGGGTTTCAAATGGAGGCGGAGCGAAGCTCGCCGACCACTGGTGATCAGACCGGGCTGCCTTCGGAGAGCAGGTACTTGAGGGTGTAGCGAAAGCTCCCGTCGTCGGCTTCGTTGTAGCCCTCGACGATCGGCAGGGTCTCTTCGCGGAGCTTCTCGTAGGAGTCCTCCCCGATCGCGTCCTTCATGGTCAGCCAGATCGGATGGAGGTCGAACCAGCGGTCGTTCAGTCCGAGAGCCGAGTCCTCCTCGATGACCAGATTCCGCTGCTCGACCTGGACCATCAGCCCGTGCTCGGAGAACAGTTCCCGGATCGCCACCTCGTCACCCCAGGCGAAGGGGGCGTCGGCACCTTCGGGAGTCGCCTGCCCGAAGCTCTCGGCCACCGCCGCCTTTGACATGTCCTGCATCGTCTTGAAGAGACCGTCCTCGACCCAGGAGGTGAAGGCGAGCCGGCCCTGCGGCCGGAGCACCCGGGCGATCTCCTCGGCGGAACGCGGCGCGTTGCCGGTGAAGATCAGCCCGAAGACCGAGGTGACGATCTCGAAGCTGTCGTCGGCGAAGGGAAGTTCGGCCAGGTCACCCTGAACCCACTGGGCCTCGAAGCCTTCCTCGCGGAGCCGCTCTTCGGCCACCGAAAGCAGCCGGGGTGCACCGTCGAAGCCGGTCACCTCGGCGCCACGACGGGCGAGGATCAGCGCCTCGTTGCCGGTACCGCAGGCCAGGTCGAGGGCGGGCTGGCCCGAAACCGGTTCGACCGCGTCGGCGACCACCGGGGCCGCCGGTGCGATCTGCTCGGCGGTCACTTCGTATGAGCCCTTGTCCCAGTGCGACATCGTTCAGTTCTCCTCGTTGATCTCGGCCAGCGCCTTGAGCACCAGTCCGTCGTGCTTTTTCGGCTGAACCTTGGGGAAGGCCCGCAGGATCTTTCCGCCCCGGATGATGAAGGTCGCGCGCTGGACCCCCATGTATTTGTTGCCGTACATCGACTTCTCGACCCAGGTTCCGTACTTGTCGGCGATCTTGTGGTCCTTGTCGGCGACCAGGGTGAACTCGAGATCGTTCTTTTCGGCGAACTTCGAGATGTCCTTCACCTCGTCCGGCGAGATGCCGATCACCTTGGCGCCGGCCTTCGCGTACTCGGCGCTGTTGTCACGGATCGAGCAGGCCTGGCTTGTGCACCCGCCCGTGTTGGCCTTCGGGTAGAAGTAGAGAACGACCAGCTGCCTGGAGAAATCGGTCAGCTTGACCTTCTCGCCGTGCTGGTCTTCGAGCGTGAACGCGGGGGCTTTGTCGCCTGATTCGAGCATGGTGTCGATCCTACTCAGGCCCCGAGGCTGGAACGAATGAGGCCGGCAAGTGCGGTCCCGCAGCTGCCGTCATCGTCCTTCTCGGGGTTGAAGCAGGTGACATCCATGCCGACCAGGCCGGGGGAGGAGGCCAGCGGGGTCAGCAGGGCCCGGAGTTCGGCCATGCTGAGTCCGTCCGGCATCAGGTAGTCGGTGGCGGGAAAGGCGGCCCGGTCGAGGATGTCCACATCCAGGTGGAGCCAGAATCTGCCGCCGTTTCCGGTCAGTTCGGCGGCAATGGATTCTCCGACCTTGCCCAGGTCACCGTGACGCAGGTCGTCGCGATACTCGATGCGGCCGATCCCCAGCCCGGTCGGGAACGGATCGATCAGCTCGAGTTCCTCGTGATCCCGGGAACCGATCAGAGCCATCCTGGACGGTTCGACGATCGGAGTGTCACCGATCACTTCGAGCAGCCCCCCGGGTGCGATCCCGAGGGCCGCAGCAACGGGAAAGTCGGCGCCCTCGCCGGTCGGCGAGGTCTGGCCGGTGAAGAGGTCGAGGTGGCCGTCGAAGTAGGCGAGCCCGATTTCCCCAAGCGAGTCCCGGGCCCCGGCAAGGGCTCCCGGCAGGAGGGTGCAGCAGCCGCCGAGGATCACCGGCACCTTTCCTTCCGAAGTGAGTTTCGCGACTTCGGCCCTGACCTCGCCGGTCATTTTCACGATGTCATCGAAGGCCAGCCAGCCGTTCTCCCGGTCACGCTCGAGCCCGCGGATCCGCTGGCTGGTGTCGCCCGCATCCTCGAACCCTTCGGGTCCCAACAGTTCACGCAGCGCGCCCGGCCCGAGCTCCGTTCCTCCTGACTTTCCGACGCTGTCGATCGGTACCCCCAGGAGCGTCATGCGCCTGTCGTTCATCGGTCAGTCCTCGCGGCCGATCTCCTGGCCTTCTTCGTCTTCGTCCAGTTCGTCGTCGCCCTGCTCGAGAGCGGTCGCCGAAACCGACCCGCCCATTCCCGGGTGGTAATGCGTCTGGAAATGCTCGAGCAGTTCATCCCTCTGCTGCTCGTCCACGGCCACGTCGTCGGCGATCCGGACCCAGTCGGCGCCCTCGTAGGACTCCATGTTGAAGATCTCCTGATCGATCGAAGCGGAATCGTCGACCACCACCACTACTTCGGTTTGCGGGTTGAAGTAGGTCCCTGGCTGCACAACCAGTTCCTCGAGCTCGTAGCGGGACTTGGAGTCGTCCATGCGGTCATCTTAGCCACGGACGGGCTCCGGTCAAACGGCCGGTCCGACTCAGCCGAAATCGGCGAGCATCCTCTCGATCTCCGCTTCGACGTCAAGTGGTTGTTCTCCGCGGCGCAGACGACTTTCGTTCTTCGCGATCACGACCTGCCGGATCTCCTGCCGAATCAGCGCGACCTCGGGGTCCGGGGCGGGAAGTCCGGACTCGCTCTCCGCTCCGAGGAGGCGCTCGATCTCGGTCTCGACATCGACCGGTTGCTCGCCTCGCCGGGCCTGGCGGTAGGCCTTGGCCTCGACCAGCTGCCGGACCTCTTCCTGATGCTCAGTCTCGCCGGACTCGTCGAAATCGACCGCAAACCGGCCTTTCCCGATCTCGGAGTATCCCTTTCCCGAGCGAGCGAACGCGATCGCGGCGATTGGAACCACGACCACGCAGAGCAGGATCAGCAGGGTGGAAAGCTCGGCTGCTCCGACGGCGAGTATTCCGCTTGCTGCCATACGACCAGAGTAATGCCGTCCGGCTTTCCCGCAGGGGCTCCGCATCAGGTACCCTTTCCGGAGAGTTATTGACTGACTAGTCAATCGGGAGCTGTCCGGGCCTATCGCCCCGGCCCCGCATCGAGCAAATCGAACGGTTTTCAAGAAACCGAAGGAGTTTGAGCAGAGTGGTTGACTTCACGCTTACCGACGAGCAGAAGGACCTGCGCGAGATGGCGCATAACTTCGCCGAGAAGGAGATGCGGAGCGTCGCCTTCGAGTACGACAAGGACGGCACCTGGCCCCAGGAAGTGATCGAGAAGGCCTGGGAAGTCGGCCTGATGAACACTCACGTTGACGAGGCCTACGGCGGTCCGGGACTGGACTACCTCTCGGGTTGTCTGATCGAGGAAGAGTTCGGCTGGGGATGCTCCGGCATCGGCACCTCGCTGGCCTGCAACGGCCTCGCTTCGGCCCCGGTTGCCCTCGGCGGTTCCGAGGAGACCAAGGCCAAGTACCTGGGCATGCTCTGTGAGGAGCCCAAGCTCGCCTCCTTCTGCCTGAC
>JAGQUQ010000083.1 GCA_020438425.1 Solirubrobacterales bacterium | reverse complement strand
TGCCGAAGTTCCGGCGCATCCGGACCACCCCGACCCGGGGGTTGGTCTCTGCCATCCCGGAGATCAGGCCGAAGGTGCCGTCGGTCGAACCGTCATCGACCACGATCGTCTCCCACTCGAGTCCGAGGCCTTCGCAGGCCTGGTCGATCTCGCCGATCAGCTCCGGCAGGGCCTCGCTCTCGTTGAAGGCGGGGATGATCAGGGAGAGGTCCACCGGGGTCAGATCTCCTCGGCGATCCGGGGCGCTTCACGCCGGAAGACCCAGACCGCCAGCAGGCAGGTACCGATGAAGACGGCGATCGCCGGCAGCAGGTGGATCCAGCCGCCGGCCGCCGCGACCGCACCGGGGGCCGAGGGATCGATCACCCAGTGGCGGGCCTGCTCGAAGATCGGGGTCAGCGGATTGATCATGATCCACTTCACGTACTGCTCCGGCACGATCTCCAGCGGGTAGAGGACCGGGGTCGCGTAGAAGAGCGCCGTGACCGCGACCGACCAGATGATGCCGACATCCCGGAAGCGCACGTAAAGGGATGAGAGCAGCATCGCCATCGCCGCTGTCAGCACGAAGAGAGCCAGGATCACGAATGGGAAGAGCAGCCAGGTCCAGGTGACCTGAACCCCGAAGGCGATGATGAAGACGACGACCACGATCAGGTTGAGTCCGAGGTTGAAGGTGCCCGTCACAACCGTCGAAAGCGGGATCACCAGCCTCGGGAAGTGGGTCTTCCGGACGATCCCTTCCTGGCTTACGACCGAGGTGACCGAGCCGATCGTCGCCTCCTGGAAGAAGGACATCAGGACGATGTTGAAGAGCAGCAACACCGGGTAGAACTCGACCTCGGAACCGATCCGGAAGATCCGGGTGAAGACGAAGAGCAGTACCGCGAAGAGCATCAGCGGCCGGGCCAGCGACCAGAGGTAGCCGAGCGCGGTGTCGAAGTAGTTCTTCTTGAAGTCGGTGACCGAAATCAGGTAGAGCAGTTCGAAGAAGCGGCGCCAGCCGCCGCCGAGGGCGCTCGGCCCCGGAACCTCGACCAGTTCCTTCGGGCTGGCGCTCACGGTCCGGAATCCTCTTCCGGGCCCGGCCCGGGTTCAGCCAGCCTTGCCTCATGTTTCATCTCGACCTCGACCAGACCGAGCTGCGAGGAGGTCCCGAAGACCACGAAATCGATCGCCCCGACCATCTGCATGGCGACATCGTCGAAGTCGTCGTTGCGGCAGAGCCGGAAGGTGACGCTGTAGCGGTCCGGCTTGAAGGGGCTCTCGAACTCGGTCGCGAAGGTAATTCGCTGGCCGGGCGTCAGCACCTCGATCTCCTTGCCGTCCACGACCGGCTTCTGACGGAAGTCGGTGACGTGAACGATCTCCGAGTGGAGATAGGTCGAAAAGGCCCCGACCAGCATCGGGGCGGGAATCTCCTCGCGAATCTCCAGCTCCACCACGGAGCGGACCAGACCACCTTCGGGAACGTTGTAGATGCGGGTTCCCTGCTCGTCCTCCAGCCAGGCTCCGAGCATCAGCGCCGCCCGCTGGTCCTTCGGCAGGTGCCGGTCATGCTCCTCGGCTGCATCGGCGAAGTTGCTTCGCATGTACTCGCGGCCGACGTCACCGGGGGCACCGATCTCCTTGATCCGGCCGTCCTCGAGCAGCATCGCCCGGTCGCAAAGCCGCTCGACGCTGTCCATGTCATGGGTGACCAGGATCACCGTCTTGCCGGCCGCTCGCATGTCGATGAAGGCGTCGTCGCACTTCTTCATGAAGGCGGCGTCGCCAACCGCGAGCACCTCGTCGATCAGCAGGATGTCCACGTCGGCCTCGAGCATGGTCGAGAAGGCGAGCCGGACCAGCATCCCCGAGGAGTAGTTCTTCAGTTTGAGGTCGGCGAACTCCTTGAGTTCGGCGAACTCGAGCACGCTCTCGATCCGGCTCTCGGCCAGCTTGCGCGGCATGCCCATCATCAGCGCGTTGAGAACGATGTTCTCGCGGGCGTTCAGATCGAGGTTGAAGCCGACTCCGAGCTCGATGAAGGGAGCGAGCTTGCCGGCCACCTTCAGCGAGCCACCGTCCTTCGGATAGATGCTGGCCAGGATCTTCAGCAGGGTGCTCTTGCCGGAACCGTTGCGTCCGGTGATCCCGAAGAACTCGCCTTCGTGGATGTCGAAGTTGACGTCCTTGAGCACCTCGAGGTCGCGGTACGGCTGTCGCCGGAACGGGTGCACGGCCCGCTCCTTGATCGAGTCGACCTTGCGTTCCGGAATCCGGAACGACTTGCTGAGTCCCCGGGAGGAGATCACGACCGGGTTGTCGGTCAGGTCCCTTCCGGTCGGGAGCTCGTCACCTGCGCTTTCGGGGGTCTTCGTTGCCAAACCGCTGCGCAGGCTACTCGACGCTCACGAGTCCCCGAGCAGTGCCAGCACCCTGGTCATCACCTGTCCGTCGAGTGCCTGGTCCCAGTCGTCGCTCCACTCGAACTCCGCCGCCCGGGCGCGACCAGCGTGATCATCGATGCGGGCCACCGCTTCCCGCAGTCCGGCCAGGACCGCTTCCGGATCCGGCCCGACCGCGATCAGGTTCGGGGAGATCGCCGCCATCGTCTCCGCGGTCTTGGTCTCGCCCCAGGTCGTGGTCACCGTCGGCATCCCGGCCCGGGCCATCTCCAGCGGCACCAGGCTGGGGTGCGGTGCCTCCATCAGGGCCAGACCGAGGTCATGGGAGGCAAGGAAGCGTCCGTAACCCGCCTGGTCGGTGCGGGGCAGGATCTCCAGGTGGCGGCCGCCTCCCAGGTCGACCCGTTCAGCGCCACCGGTCGAACCGATCGCCGAGAAGGTCCACTCCTCGCCGAAGACCTCTTCCGCGATCGCCTGCCTGAGGGCGGCGATCCCGACCTCGTAGAGATTGCGGGCGGCATGCGCTTCCGGCCGGGCGTAGAAGACCAGCCCGGGGGTTCCGCGCCCGGCGAGCTCTTCGGCCGACGGAGCCGGGATCGGGGTGATCGCGTTGTTGAAGAAAGTCGAGTCGCGGTCGCCCTGCTCCGGCCCGCGGGCATAGACACCGAT
This sequence comes from Solirubrobacterales bacterium, assembly GCA_020438425.1. Lineage (GTDB taxonomy): Bacteria > Actinomycetota > Thermoleophilia > Solirubrobacterales > 70-9 > 67-14. The sequence goes on along the minus strand of JAGQUQ010000083.1, from coordinate 5,478 downwards.
CGATTCAGCCCGGAAGAAGTCCCGGAGGATCGAAGTCGAAAACAGGGCCCGGTGGTCAAAGTCGTAGGACTCCCTGGCGAGCTCCGCCCACTTTCCTTCCGGCACGGTCAGCGGCTCGTACTCCTGGACCATGTAGAGGAAGGGTCGCTGCGTGGAGGTGGCGAGCCGGGCAGCGATGTGGGCGGTCCACCAGGTGGTGGCGATGAAGCGGTCGTCATTGCTGACCCGGAACGGCTCGCGACCGTCGCGGGCGAAGGCAACTTCCACCTGGTCGAAGAGCCCGTCCAGCTGGCTGAATGATTCGACCCGGCTCTTCCAGTCATCCGGCAGGGGCGGGGTCGGGTCGACCGTGACGATGCGGACCCGCTCGCCCTCTTCGGCCAGCCGGCGGGCGAGGTTGAACTTGGCGATGTAACCGCCGAAGAGATGGTCGAGGTCGATGGTCGGGATCAGCAGGTTGATCCGCTCCGGCTGCGAGTCCGAGGCGACCGGAAACAGCGGCGCCACCTTCTGCCGCATCTGCGGGGTGATCTCGGTCTCCACCCGGAGCCCGGTCGAGACCGTGGCCGCTGCCTTCTTCGGCAACCGTCGCTTGATCGCGGCCAGGTGCCGGTAGAGGATGCCGCGAACCAGCACCCGTTCCATGCCGAGGGTTTCGCTGCGACCGCGCAGGCGCCGGAGCGGACGCAGGGCCAGCCAGAGGAGACCGGAAATCGAGCGGTCGCTCGCGACGAATCGCTGCAGTTGCTTTCGCTTGTGGCGGCTGATCCGGCTCCCGGTCCGATCGAGCGTGACCTGGGCCAGGCCGCGCAGCCGCAGGTACACGTCGAAGTAGGCGGAAGCCCAGCCGCCGAGGATCTCCCGCCAGCGACGCGGGTCGAGCCGGCGCCAGCCGAAGCGCATCAGGCCCTCGTTGGCTTTCTCGTGACCGAGCACGGCGCCACCGTGCTGGACATAGTCGTAAAGCGGCCGGTCAACGTAGGCGATCTCGCCGGAGGCCAGGGCAACCAGGGCGAGCCAGTGGTCGTGGTACTGGTCTCCGGGCAACTCGGGAAACGGCAGGGCGAGCCTGAGCAGGGAACTCCGGACCATCGAGGCCGCCCCGGTGACCGTGTTGGCGACCAGCAGCGAGATCAGGTCATCCCAGCTGTTTCGCCTGGTCGTCCAGTAGGTCGAGGCGATCAGGTTGCCCTGCTCGTCGACCAGTCGCTGGTCGCTGTAAACGAGCTCGGCATCACCAATCCCGGCGGCCAGGGAAGCGAGCTTCTCCTCATGCCAGATGTCGTCCTGGTCGCTCAGCGCGATCAGGTCGAAATCATCCGGGACCATTCGGAGCGCCCGCTCGAAGTTCCGGTAGAAGCCAAGATTCGCTTCGGCACGCGAGAGCGTGAACCGTTCGTCGCCTGCGAGCACCGCTTCGATCGCGGCCAGGCCTTCATCGCCGGAATGGTCGTCGCTGATGAAGCAGTGCCACTCGCATCCGGCCTGGTTCCGGATCGATTCGATCTGCCGCCGGAACAGTTCCCGATCGGGATTGAAGGTGGCCATGGCGATGGCAACCCTGGGCTGGCCTGCGGACATCACGGTGAGTATCTAGGATCGCAGCCTCATGTGGCATGACTCCAAAGTCACGGTCGTCCTGATGACCTACGCCGAGAAGGACTCGATCCGCGGCGTGATCGAGGACTTCGAAGCGACCGGCGTGGTCGACGAGATCCTGGTCGTCAACAACAACGCGCAGGAAGGAACCTCGGAGGAGGTTGCGCCGACCTCTGCCCGGGAAGTGATCGAGACCCGCCAGGGCTACGGCCACGCGATCCGCCGCGGCCTCCACGAATCGACCGGCGACCTGGTCGTCCTGGCCGAACCGGACGGCACCTTCCTCGGCAAGGACATCGTCAAGCTGCTCGCCTACTCGGAGGAGGTCGACGCGGTGCTCGGCACCCGGACCACCAACGAACTGATCTGGGAGGGGGCCAACATGGGTGCCTTCCTCAAGTGGGGCAACTGGGCCGTGGCGAAGATGGTGGAGTTCATCTTCAACACCAGCCACCTCAGTGACATCGGCTGCACCTACCGGCTGCTGACCCGGGAGACTGCCGACTTCCTCGCCGCCAACATGAAGGTCGGAACCAGCCACGCCGGCCCCGAGATGCTGATGCTGCTGCTCGCCTCGAAGCGCCGCTTCGTCGAGGTGCCGGTCAACTACCTGCCCCGGGTCGGCACCTCATCGGTGACCGGCGATTACGGAGTCGCCTTCCTGCTCGGCCTGAGAATGATCCGCCTGATCCTCGGCTTCCGTTTCCGGGCCCGCCGGATCAGTTAGCGGGCACGACCCTGGTCATCGCCACCGGTTCGAACTCGATTTTGTAGAGCCGGGTCGGGATGTAGGCCGGAATCTCCTCGGAAGAAACAACCTTCGCCCAGGGGGGAAGCTCGAGCGCCGAGTCCGGGGAACCATCCTCGAGGACCAGGACGAAGGCCCGGTGGCCCAGGGCCTGGTCGTAGGCCTCGCGCATCTCCTCCGAGGGAGGGGTCACCTCGGAAACGAACGGCAGGAAGGGCGGGTCCCCTTGCGGGAGGCCGGGCTGGAAGTCGGCACCTCCGCCCTCGAGGTAGGCATCCAGCGGCGAAAGCGGAACCGGCGTGGTCTTGACCGCGGTTCGATCGATCACTACGTCACCGGGCCGGCGCTGCCCTACGATCAGGCGGGCGGCCGCCTTCGCATCGATCGTCCGGGTTGACTCCCCCAGGAGCTTGACTGCGGCGGCTCCGTAACCACCGAAGACCAGGACCAGACTGACCACGGTCGCCGCCCCGCCGGGGGCCAGCAGCAGCGCGGGGACAGCCAGAGCGAAGCCGTACCAGGAGGCAGTCATGTTGCGAGCACCGAGCAGATCGGTTCCGGCCAGGGCGAGCAGGGCCTCGAAGACCGGTGCGGCCAGGGCGATCACCACGACCAGGGCAAGTCCATGCGGGACCAGGCCGTCCGGACCCGGGCTTTCCTCGTTCCGGGGCTCTTCACCTGACTTTCCGGTGCCTCTCGACTTCAGCCAGGAGATCAGGGTCGCGACCCCGGCCAGCAGGATGCCGGCCGCGATGGCCGCCATCACCTTCGAGCCGGGGAAGGCCGCCGGGTCGATCAGCGGATGGCCGAAGGCCCACTGCTCGAGCGCGAACCTCTTTGAATCGAGCCCGTCACCCTGGATCGCCTCGAGGATCGACTGGGTCGGCGAGTCCAGGTCGGTGAAGAGCGAAGGCAGCCAGGCCAGGAAGAAGACCGCCGCCCCGAGGTTGGCGAGGGTCGCCCGGACTCTCGTCTCCGGCAGCGCCCAGAGCAGCCAGAGGTACTGGGCGAGCAGGATGAAGAGCGCCGTGTAGTGGGTGTACATCGCGAGGCAGCTGAGGGCCGCGTAGAGGATCCACCAGCCGACCGGGCGCTTCGAATCCGAAGCCCTGAGCATGGCGAGAGTGGAACCGGCGAGCAGCAGGATCATCAGCGCGTAGCCGCGACCGTTGCCGGAGAAGTAGGTCATGAACGGCGAGAGGGCGATCAGGACGGCACCGAGCAGCCCGGCGGTCTGGCCGACCGTGCGCTTCCCCAACGCGTAGACCAGCGGGATCGTCGCCGTTCCGGCGATCAGGGCCGGCAGCCGGATCAGGTTCGGGTCGGAACCGAGCTTGGTCGCCAGCCAGCTCAGCAGGAAGCTGAAGGGCGGCGTGATTTCGGCGTCGCCACTTACCTGCGAAACAACTCCGGAGAGGCCGTGCTCGCGGACGATCCAGAGGGTCGACATCTCGTCCCCCATCATCGACTGGCCGTACTGATGGAGGCGAAGCGCGAAGCCGGCCGCGGTGATCAGGCCGAGCAGCACTAGTACCCCGCGACCTTCGATCGCAAGGGAGGCCCGGCGCGTCAAGGCTCAGGCAGCCAGTGGCACGTAGATCTCGGGGAAGGCTGAAGCCCCGAAAAACCAGCTCTCGATCGCATACCGGGGGTTCGGCATGTTCGGGTCGGAACCGGTCTGGTGGAGGAAAAGGTCATCGAACAGAAGGGCGTCGCCCGGGTTGAATACCGGACGAACGATGCCGATCTCACCGGCTGCTTCTTCGGCCACCGCGTCCGAAACCTGGGTTTCGAGCCAGGTGCCTTCGGTTCCGGTCGCCACGAAATCGTCGAGCCGGGTCGGCACCAGGTCCATGCCCGGAGCTTCGTCGCCGCAGCGCGAGAGCGAAAGCCAGACGTTCATCGCCCGGACGTCGCCCATGAAGCGGCCGTCCTGATGCCAGGCACCCGGAACGTCCGGGGTCGCCTTGCGCAGGGTGCACTTGTCGGCCGAGATCAGCGGCTTCTCACCGAGGTAGGACTCGATCACCTGGGGCAGCGACACCTTCTCGAAGGCGCTCAGCATGTCGGAGAGCAGCCGGGGTGAGTCGACCGCGAGCACGCCGCCACCTTCCTCGATCCAGTCCCGCTTCTGAACCTCGTACGGCGGTTCGGGGTCGAGCTCGTCATAGAAGCCTTCGCCGTCCTCGCCGCCGGTTTCACGCAGGCTGAGGCGGGTCGCGAAGGCCCGTTCGATTCCGTCGGCGAAAGCGAGCGCCTCCTCGTCCGGGACCAGGTCCCGGACCAGCAGGCAGCCAGCCTCGAGGATCGCCGCCCGCAGCACCTCCGGAGTCAATTCTTCGGGGGTGACCTCCGGGCACTTCGACTCGGGTCCGCGAGCCGGCGCGGCGGCAGCGGGTTCGACCAGGGCCGGACGGGCCGGAGGCGAAACAATCGCCTCGATTCCCGCCCGGTGACGCAGATCGCGAAGCTCGCGGTCGCGGTCAAGACTCCGCGACGACTCGTTTTCCCGGGTCAGCTCGGCGATCCGGGCGCCGTAATCGACCTTCGGCTTGCGACGGGTGAAAAGCCCCATCAGAAGGCGATCGGTACGTAATTCTCCGGGTACGAGGACGGTCCGAAGAACCAGCTTTCGATCGCGTAGCGCGGGTTCGGCATGCTGGGGTCGGAGCCGGTCTGGTGCAGGAAGAGATGGTCGAAGAGCAGGGCGTCACCCGGGTTGAAGATCGGCCGGACGATGCCGACGTCACCGGCCGCCTCGGCCGCGCTCTTGTCCGAGATCTGGAAGTCGAGCGTCGTGCCCTCGCCGCCGGGCTGGACGAAGTAATCGAGCCTGGTCGGCGCGATGTCCATCGAAGGTGCGACATCACCACAACGGGAAAGCGAGAGCCAGACGTTGAGCGAACGGACGTCTTCGCCCATGAACTTGCCGTCCTGATGCCAGCCACCGGGAACCTCCGGCATGGCCTTGCGTAGGGTGCACTTCTGGGCCGAGATCGCCGGGGTCTCGCCGAGGTAGGACTCGATCACCTTGCGGAGGTTGGCCTGCTCCATCGCGTCGAGCATGTCGAAGAGCATCTTCGGGGCGTCAGCGGCAAGCACTCCGCCGCCTTCTTCGACCCACTCGCGCT
>JAGQUQ010000082.1 GCA_020438425.1 Solirubrobacterales bacterium | reverse complement strand
CCGCGTGGATTCGCGAAGGATCGGTACCGACCAGCCTCAAGGTGCCGGCATCGACCCCTTCCAGTCGCTCGGTCGAGTCGCGACAGACCAGAACCGGTTTATTCAGCGAAGGTGCCTCTTCCTGAATACCCCCGGAATCGGTAATCACCATGTAGGAGCGGGCCATCAGGCGGGCGAACTCGGGGTAGGAATGAGCATCGGTCAGGCATACGTTGGGCAGGTCATTCAGCTTCTCCCAGGCCCTCCGGACATCCGGGTTCGGATGCTGGGGAATGACGAAACGGTCTTCCGGATGATCGACGGCCAGCATTCGTATACCACCCGCAATCCCCTGAAGACCGGCACCCCAGTTCTCGCGACGATGGGCGGTGATCGTGACCACTCTTCGGTCCGAGGCCGCTATCTCGGCCACGGCGGGGTCCGAGAACTCCACGTTCAGGCCGGCCGCCCATTCGAGTGCGTCGATGCCGGTGTTGCCTGTGATGAAGATCTGCTCGACCGGGACGTTTTCCTTGATCAGGTTCTGGAGGTTGTGAGAGGTCGGGGCCAGGTGGAAGGCCGCGATGCAGGTGATCAGCTCGCGGTTCAGCTCCTCCGGGAAAGGGGTGAGGTTGGAGCCCGTCCTGAGTCCGGCCTCGACATGGACCACCGGGATGCGCAGGTGGAACGCGGTCAGGGCCGCTGCAAAGGCGGAAGTAGTGTCGCCATGGACAAGGATCGCGATCGGGTAATTGCCGGCCACGACCTCTTCCTGCTTGACGGTTCCGTCAGCCCCGTATTCGACCCGGATGAAGTCGTCGAGCCTGGCCATGACCTCGCGGACCCGGTCGTTCAGTTCGTTCCTGGCACCACCGACCCAGAGGTTGAAGTCGATCTCGATCCCGGCCAGACCGAAGACCTCTTCGACCATCTCGTGGTGCTGCCCGGTTGAAACGACCTGCGGGTCGAAGATCTCACTCGCCTTGAGGGCAAGGATCATCGGGACCAGCTTGATCGCTTCCGGTCGGGTTCCCGCGACTACGAGGATCTTTACCGGGCGATGCTCCCCGGCTTGCTGGTCTCCAATCATGGGCGGAAGCCTACCCGGCTGCAGGCGTGATCCCTACATCCATGCGGTCGATGCCATAAATCCCGCTGACCGGCTGCAGCTCCGTCAGTCCGTTCAGCTTGAAAGTCTCGACCTTGGCCGCGAGGAAACGAAGCGCCTCCTCAAGTTCGGCCCGGGCCAGATTGGAGCCGACGCAATAGTGAATTCCGGCGCCGAAGGTGAGTGGCCGGGTTCGGTCGCGCTCGATGAGGATGTTGAAATCACGCGGGTCCTCGAAGGCCTCAGAATCACGATTCGCGGTGAATGAGCAGACCACCAGGAGGGTGCCGGCCGGGAAAAGCACATCCCTGTACTCGACCTCCTCGGTCAACTGACGGGCGGTGAAGGCGGTGATCGGCTCGAACCGGAGCACCTCGCTCACCGCTCGCGGGACGAGCTCGTCAGGGTTTTCTCGCAGAGCGTCCCACTGTTCCGGGTTGTTGGCGAGCAGGCGAATCGCGTGGGAAAGCTGGCTCTGAGTGGTGTCGACTCCGCCGACCAGGATGTTGAGCACGAGGTTCCGGAGTTCGCCGTCAGAGAGTTTCTCACCTTCTTCCTCGGTGCGGATGAGGGTCGTGATCAGATCGTCGCCGGGGGTTGTCCGGCGGTGCTCGATCATCGGGTCGACCCAGACATAGAACTCGCCGACCTTCTGCTGGATCGTCTCGACGGTTTCAGGATCAGACAGGGCGATCGGATCGAACTGCTTCTGGATCCACTCCGACCAGTCGTGAAGCCGCTGCGCGTCGACGGCCGGAGCCCCCATGACCCTGGCGATGGTCTGCGAGGGGTACGGCCTGGAGAACCGGGAGACGAAGTCGATTTCGTAGGTCTCCAGTTCCTCCCAGAGACTCTCGAGTATCTCTCTCATGGCTGGCCGCCACGCTTCGGCGGCCCTCGGGGTCAGGGCCGGGTTGACGAGGCTCCGCAGGCGCCGGTGATCCTCCCCGCTCTGGTTGATGATGTTGGCGACGATCTGCTCGTGGAGCGGCCCGTCGGTGATCCCGAACAGCTCACCGATCAGCTTGCCGGGGAACTCGGCCACGCGGGAGCGGAGAAAGAACTCCCCCGCCTCGCGGTCGATGACGATCAGCGAAAGCGGCCCCTGGGCCAGCCAGTTGCCGGTATCGATGAGCGCGTTTGCTTCGACATGCCACTTCCAGCCGGACAGGGATGGATCGGCCGGGTCGAGAGCCGGCAGGTCCAGGTCGGTGACCGGTGTCGGCATCCGCTCAGCTATCGGCGAACTTGTAGCCGATGCCGCGGACCGTCAGCACCAGCTCCGGTCGCTGCGGATCTGTTTCCACCTTCTGGCGGAGGTTTGAAATGTGGACGTCGCAGGCGCGCTCGTCCCCATCGAACTCTGTTTGCCACAGCTCTTCCATGATCTGTGAACGACGGAACACCTCGCCGGGTCGGGCGGCGAGCAGGCGGAGCAACTGGAATTCGGAGCGGGTGAGGCTGACCGTCTTGCCCCGGACGGTCACCACATGTCGGGCAAGGTCGATAGTGACCGGACCGGAAACGATCCTGGTCTGTTCCGGCACGGGGGCCCGATCGAGCTCACGGCGGCGAAGCTGGGCGCGGACCCGGCCGAGCAGTTCCCGGACCGAGAAAGGCTTGGTCACGTAGTCATCGGCGCCTACTTCGAGGCCGACTACCTTGTCCACTTCCGCGTCTTTGGCGGTCAGCATGATGATCGGAACAGAAGATCGGGACCGAACTTCACGGCAGATGTCGAGGCCGGATTTGCCGGGCATCATGATGTCGAGGATCAGCAGGTCGTAGTCGAAGTCGCCGGAAAGACGCTCTTCGGCGTCGGTGCCGTCTTCAGCCCCGGTCACCTCGAAACCCTCCTGGGCGAGTGCGTAGCCGACCGAATCGCGAACCGAGGGTTCGTCGTCGGCAATCAGGATGCGCACGGGGGCGCCGTTCATTGAGGGTGAGTTGTTCATGCGATGGGTGTTTCCGACTGGTCTATCAAAGGCAGCCGCACCCAAAAGGTACTGCCCTCGCCCTCAACCGAATGGGCTCCCATCTCTCCCCCCATCACATCGGCCATCCTGCGGGCGATCGCGAGGCCCAATCCGAAGCCCTCCTGACGGCGTGTTTCGGAGCGCCTGTAGAAGCGTTCGAAGACCCTTTCGATCTCTGCCTGGGGGATGCCGGTGCCGGTGTCGATCACTTCCAGGAGCATCTCCGAGTCACCGATCCGGCGCCCGCGGATCGTCACCGAACCGGGTGCAGGCGTGTTCTTGCATGCGTTGGTGACCAGGCCGATCAGCACCTGCCTGAGCAGGGTCGGGTCGCCCTTGGCGGCGAGATCCGGCTCGACGTCACTCCTGAGTTCGAGCCCCACGGGGACCTCGACAGCCGCCTCGACATCCTTGACGGCTGCGGTGACGTCAACGACTTCGACCTCGCCGGTCCCCAGTGCTTCGACCCGGGCGAGGGTGAGCAGCGACTGGGTGAGGCGGGACATCCTTTCGGCGTCGGCGGAGAGCCGGTTGAGGAAGTGATCCCTGGCCGGAGGGTCATCCTTGGCACCTGACTGGAGTACCTCGATCGCTCCGGAAATGCCGGCCAGGGGGTTCCGGAGTTCGTGGGCGGCGTTGCTGACGAAGTCCCTTTCGGCGAACTCCTTTCGCATCTCGTCGGTCCGGTCGCGGACCACGACCAGCACGGCCCCCTCATCCGGGAGGGCCCGGGCCTGAAGCGCGTAGGCCCGGTCCCCCATCCGGAGCGCCGGGTGGGCCGCGAACCCTTCGGCTTCGGCCCGCTTGACCGATGACATCATCGGGGCCGGCGCCATCCCGCCCTGTTCCAGCAGCGCGTTGGCAGCGGAGTTGTGGAAGCGGACGTCGCCGTCGTGGTCGATCACCATCACGGCGTCACCGAGCCCGTCGAAGATCGCGGCAAGCTTGTCGCGGTCGGCGGTGAGAACTCCGAAGCTCTCTTTCAGAGAGGCCCGCATCGAGTCGAGCGAGCGAGCCAGGTCACCGATCTCGTCTCGACCCCGCACGGGCAGGCGGACGTCGAAGTTGCCCGAGGCGAGGTCGTCTGCCTTGGCGGCTATCCGCTTCAGGCGGCCGGTGATCACCGAGGCGATGCCGACGCCGACCAGGGTGCCGATCAGGATCGCAATCAGTGCCGCCCTCAGGCTTTCGGACCTGAGTTTGTCGATCGCGGACTGGATCACGATCGGCCGGGAGTAGCGCCCGATCACTGCTCCCTCGCTGTTGCCGAGGGTGTCGATCGGGATCCCGACGATCGCGATCTCTCCACCCTTCAGGTCCCTGGAAGAGCGGAACCCGTCGAGGGCAGAGTCAAGTACCTCCTGGTAGGCCACACCATCGGAGTAGATGGCCCGGGGGTTCTCGGGTGCGATCAGGTCACCATCCGGGTCGAAGTACCAGGCTGTGTACCCCTCCCCGTTCGCCGCTTCCAGTTCGGCCTTCGGGTCCACATCGGGCTCGGAGAGCCGGTCCGCGAGGCGCACCGTCCGGCCGACCGCGAGTTCGGTCGACCGCTCGTTGAGCACGTCCTGACTCTTGTCGGTGATGAACGAGTAGAGGATGCCGGCGGTCAGGAAGCAGACCAGGGTGAACCCGGCTGCAAGCCAGACCCGCATGCCGATGTGGCGACGACGGGGCCTCCGGCTCTTTCGCCTCCGCTCCCGGCCGGGAGTCCTCGTTGGGGTGCCGCTCATGGAGCGGACCCTATTTCATGGCTCCGTGGCTGAAAAGCGCGCCGCGAGATTAGCCCACCGTCACGTTGAATCCCCCGCCTCGCCGGGCCCGGCATGCCAGAATCGCAGCGTGAAGAAGCTTGTCTTCATTCCAGCCTGGAACGAGGAGCAGTCGATCGAGGCCGTAATCGCCGATGCCCGCGAGCATGTGCCGGGGGCAGACGTGATGGTCGTCGACGACGGTTCCACCGACCGGACTCCCGAACTTGCCCGGCGGGCCGGAGCCCTGGTCGCGCCCCTGCCCTTCAATCAGGGCGTCGGAGCGGCTCACCAGACCGCCTACATCTACGCGCTACGGCACGGGTACGAGATCTGCGGCCAGCTCGACGGTGACGGCCAGCACCCGGCTTCCGAGGTTGCGCGCCTGATCGAGGCTGTCGAGGAGGGCGCAGACCTGGCAGTCGGGTCAAGGTTCGCCGATGACGTCAACCCGGACATCCCCGAGTACCGCTCGACGTTCGCCCGGCGGCTCGGCCAGCGGCTCTTCAGCCTGCTGGTGTCAACCTCCACGAGGCAGACCTTCACGGACACAACGAGCGGCATGAGGGCACTGAATGTCCGTGCGATGGAGATGTTCGCCGAGCGCTATTCGTCCGAGTTCGCCGAGGTAGAATCGCTTCAGCAGGCGGTCCGGGCGGGTCTGACCGTGAGGGAGGTGCCGGTCCACATGGTGCCCCGCGAGCACGGCCACTCGTTCATCACCCCGCTCACTTCGGCCTTCTACATCTTCAAGACCCTGGTCGTGCTCCTGATCGGCCAGCTCCGGCCCCGACAGGTGGACCAGTGAACTTTCTACTGGCAGCAACCGAGCCGGTCGTCCGGCTCACTCCCCAGGCACGGATCCTCGCGGCAGTCCTCGCGATTGCCTTCATGGTTCTCATCCTTGACCTGATCCGTCGCGACAAGCTTCTCGAGCGCTACTCGATCGTCTGGTTCCTGCTCGGCATCGGCATGCTGCTCGGGGCGATCTTCCCGATCCTGCTCGAGTGGCTGGCCAAGGCGATGGGCGTTCGGGACGTGACCATCGCTCTCTTCTCGGTGACCCTGCTGATCCTGCTCGCTCTCTCCCTGAACTTCTCGGTGATCGCCTCACGCCAGTCGAAACAGATCACGCGGCTGGCGCAGCAGTCCGCGATCGACGGAGTGGAAGAGGAAAGCGCGGAAACGGAAGAAGCCGAAGCGGAAGTGCGCTAGTCGCGGAGGGCTTTTTCGAGACGGAAGGCGAGGGCTTCCAGTGCGAGTTCCTCGCTGACGTTCAGCTGGAAGCTGCGGCGGGTGCCCTGGATCAGCGATACGGCTTCCCTGGCCTGCGGAAGTTCGACCTCCCCTGCCTGCTGTTCGAGAATCGGGATCCGGTCGGAGTTGAAGACGACGCCGGTGGCACCGGCGGCCACCGCGGCCCAATCGCGTGCCCATGCTGCGGCGAGGTGCAGCCCGAGGTCGAGCATGCCGGTGCGGGTTTTCCTCTGGGCCCGGCGAACCGCTTCCTCGATCTCGGTCTTCGTGTGCTTGATCCCTTCTTCCTTCTCCTCGTCGAACTCGGCCTGAACCAGTTCACCGGAGTGTTCTCCCGCTGCCTTCGACTGAACCAGCAGGTCGAGCCAGGGCGAGCTCGCGAAATCATCTTCGAGCGCGGCCTTCATCAGCTTCTCCACCCCCTTGCGCAGCTCGGCGCCACGGTTGCCGGCCAGAAACCGGGCCCGGCCGAGGTCACCTCCGGCCAGCTTCGCGCAGGCATGAAGGGTTTCCGAGGGTGCCAGCCCGTCCAGTTCCTCTTCGATGACCTCTGGCGACAGCGCTCCGAACTCGATCAGCTGACACCGGGAGGCGATGGTCGGCAGAACGCCTTCGCTCTCGGCGGAGAGCAGGATCAGGTGGGCGTGCGGAGGAGGTTCCTCAAGGGTCTTCAGCATCGCGTTCTGGCTCTCCTCGTTGAGGGCATCGGCAGCTTCGATCACGAAGACCCTGGCCGATCCTTCAAAAGGGCTGAGCGGTGCCTGGTGGATGACCCGGTCGCGAATGTCCTGCACCGCATGACTCATTCCCTTCGGGGCAAGCCAGACGAGGTCGGGATGCGGTGAAGGTTCGAGCAACGCCCGGCGACGGGCATCCTCCGGGTCGTCGTTACCGACCGTGAGGATCTCAGCAGCGAAGGCCCTCGCCGCTCTCGCCTTGCCTGAACCGGATGGCCCCCGGAACAGGTAGGCGTGGGACGGGCCCTGGTCGATTGCCGCCTTGAGTTCGGCCCCCGCCCGGGGTTGATGCGACGTTGCTTCCGCCAGGTCGATCAACCCGGTCTCCCCGGTTTCTGCACCGCCCAGGTCACGCGGGTAGCCTGGGTTCGACCTCGGCCATGATCAGAGCGTGGACTTCATCCGGGGTTCCGGTCGCATCGACCGGGATGACCCGGCTCGGCTCCCGGCGGGCGATGTCCTCGTATGCCTCGGCGACCCGCTCCTGGAAGCGGACACCTTCCGCTTCGAAGCGGTCATCGGACTCGGCACGGTCCAGGCCGAAGGCAGGGTCGACCTGGAGCAGCAGGGTCAGGTCCGGCACCAGTCCGTCGGTTGCCACTTCGGAGAGTTCACGCACCCGGACGATCCCGAGGCCGCGGGCGACACCCTGGTAGGCGATCGTCGAGTCGGTGAAGCGGTCACAGATCACGATCCTGCCGATCTCGAGGGCAGGACGAATGACCCGACTGACCAGGTCAGCCCTGGCCGCGCAGAAGAGCATCAGTTCGGCGATCGGGTCGAGTGGTGTCTCGGGATCGGCGAGCAGTTGGCGTATCCGTTCAGCCGCATCAGTGCCGCCCGGCTCCCGCAAGGTCATGGCGCTTGCGCCTATCGCCCGGGCGAGCATTGCCGCCTGGGTCGTCTTGCCGGACCCGTCGACTCCTTCGAGCGTGATGAACACGCCTTGCCTCTAACCCTTGCTGCTCGAGGAACCGCCGGACTTGCCGGTGCCCTTGCCGCGGGAACCGGCCTTCTTCACTCGCCGCGTACCGAGGTCGGGCGGACTGGAAACTCTCGCCGCCACAGTGCTCGGCCTCTTCCCGGTCGACTTCTTCTTTCCCTTCGACTTACTGGCCGGCTTCTTGCCTGACTTCTTTGCCTCGGCTTCGTCGAGCTCCTTGGCCTTCTTCGCAGCCTCCTGCGCGGCCAGGCGCTCGGCCTTCTTTTCGCGCATTTCGACCATGGTCGGGCAGTCGTCGTTGAAGCAGAGCTTCCACGGCCGGCCAGCCCGGCCCCGGGTCTTCACGTTCACTCGAGGTGTGCGGTGACAGATCGAGCAGTTCTCTTCCAGAGGTGTGACCTCGTAGAAGTTCGGCTGAGGCATCGGGAAAGTCTGGTCGCAGGATTCCGGGTTGTCGGCCTCCCACCCGGTGCAGCCGACGAACGACTTGCCGGACTTCTTTGCACGAATGATCCGCAGCACGTTCGGCGAGCCGTCTTCCTTGGTGCGTCCGGCTTCCTTGCAGACGATGCAGGGCCCGAGGATCCGGTCCTGATCCATGCCCTCCCAGATCATCTTCGAGAGCGCTTCTTCGCCTTTCAGGAGATCCTCGAAAGTCTTGTGGACGAGCTTGCGGCTGTCCTCTACGACCTCTTCCTTGGTCATCTTCTCGTCCGCGATCTCATCCATCTCTTCTTCGAGGGAAGCGGTCATCGCCGAGGTCGCCATGTCCGGCACGTACTCCTTGAAGGCCTCGTACATGGCGATGCCGGTCGCCGTCGGCTCAGGCGGGTGGTTCCTTACATAGCGACGGTTGTAGAGCTTCTGGATGATGTCGGGGCGAGTCGCCTTGGTCCCGAGACCCTGTTCATCCATCAGCTGGACAAGCTTCGCCTCCGAAAGCCGCGCCGGTGGCTGGGTTTCCTTGTCGACAAGCCAGGGCTTGCCGTCGATCGCCAGCTGTTGGCCCTCTTCGAGCGCGGG
>JAGQUQ010000081.1:1286-8957 GCA_020438425.1 Solirubrobacterales bacterium | reverse complement strand
CTGGGCTCGGTTTGGTTTCTGCGGCGGAGGCGGCCAAGATTCCGCCTTCGGCGGAGTGCTCCGTCCTTTACAAGAAACTCAACAAGGGGTACGAGGCAGCGATCGACGAAGTTGATTCGGTCGCCGCCGAGAGGAAGCTCGGCCGGGAATTCGCCGACGCGCTGCTCGAAGCCGGCTGCATTTCAGACACCGAGCCGCTGATAGAGAAGTTCGAGCCGAAGCCGTTCATGCCGAAATGTGTCGAGGCCGCGAGGGCAGCCGACCGTTTCTGGCGAAAGGCTTCCGGTCGCCTGGAAACCCTGAACAGGGCCTACCTCCTTCAGGGAAAACGCTTCATGGCGCGTGTAAACCGGCTGAACCGGAGGATCGCCTTCGCTTCGGCCCGGGGTGCTTCCCGGGCGCGGATCCGCTCGCTCCGCCAGACCCTGCGCAAGGTCCACCGGACCGATCGTCGGCGTAGCAACCGGTTCTACCGCAGGGCCGAGGCCATAGCCTGGCCCCGGATCGACGCGACGGCACTGGTCTACCTCGAGCTCGTCTCCCTGAAGTGCATGGCACCCGCATCGCTCTTCGAGGACGAGACACGGGGCCCAGCCGCGAGAGTGGTTCGCAAGCACGGGCTTCTGGTCTTCATCTCCTTCTACCTGCTTTCGCAGCGGGACGACAGAAGCGGTGATGCCAGCGGCAGCTCCAACCTGGGCTCAGCGGCGGCGGAGCTTCCCTTTGAGGTGAACCCGGGTACTCTCGCTGTACTGCCCTGAATCGCCTTTGAAAGTGATCTGAACGGCCAGTTTCAATTGCCGCCTGGGCCGGGCCGGTTTCATGAACTTCGGCTTCGCCCTGACCGTGATCGCCCCGTTGCCGGCGTCCGCGACTGTCACTGACCTCCGCCGGATCTTCGGACCGCTTACCGTTACCTTCCCGGCCTCCGGGGCGCGGAACCTGACCCGGGCCCAGGTCCGCTTCGGGCCGTACTTCACACCGAGCAGCTCGAACTTCTTCGGAGCGGGCGGCTGCTCGCAATTCCACCTCGGCACCGGCACCGCCGGCTCCGTACGGGTGAAACGACGAACCTTCAGATCGCTGCCCGCCAGGTAGATCGCCTCACCGGGGCCGATTGCGAGCTTGTTGATGCCCGAATCGATCGCCTCGCGCCAGAGGATGTTCATGTACTGATCGAGTTTGAAGAGCATGTTCCGGTCCTCGGTCGCGGAGAGATCGGCGAGCAGGAAGATGTTGCCGTTGCCATCAAGGGCGAGGTCGGTCAGGCCGGGACCGGTGACGCCGCACTCTTCGTCGGCCACCGACCAGGTGGCCCAGAACTCGCCCGAGCGGGAGAACATGCCGAGCTTGGTGCCGGTGGCGAGAAAGACCCGGTCGTCGATGTCGTGGCTATCGAACTCGACCTGGGCCCCACCCCATGAAGGTTCCCCGAGGACCCGGGCTGTCGCCCAGCCGAGGACTTCGGCTCCGGACTCATCGAAACGGGTAAGCCTCAGATCATCACCGGACGCTGCGATATACCCGCCATCCGGATCCACCGAGAAATCCCGGACGTTCCCGGGGATGTCGAAGTCGATCTGGCCGGTCGGAACACCCGCCGCGCTGAACTGGTGAAGCCGGCTGGCCGGACGGTCGAAGACTGTGATCGAACCGTCTTCCCGAAAATCGAGGCTGACCGTATCCTCCGAACCGTTCCGTCCCAGGGGACCGCTGAAGCCGCGAATGAAGTTCCCGTCCGCCGTGAAAACCCGGGCTCGCCCGACTACCTGGTCATAGACCCCGACAGTCCCGCCCGGGCCGATCGCCAGGTCACCTATCGCGTTGAAGGGAGGGCCCTCCGGGGCACCCCATTCAGCGGTCTTTTGGAGATCGGCGCCGGCCGCACCCGGGAAAAAGGCCAGGACAAATGCCGCGATCAGAGCCGCGGAGCCAAACCACCTCGATCTTCTTTCAGTTGCCATCAGACGATTCCCTCCCGAGATGCCTCCGTGACACAAATCCTAGAGACCAGCCGGGGACCGGACCTCGGGTACCGGAAGAACTCAGCTGATCCGGGTCACGAGCTTCCGGGTGATCGGTTTGGTGAAGCAACTATTCGCGCTGCCCTGGAGCTTCAGGCTGGCGGTGAGCTTCAGCGTCACTTTGACGTTACGGATGCGACCGAACTGCTTGCGAATCGCGTTCCGGGACTTGGCGTTGAGCTTGAAACGCAGCTTCCGGGATCCGGTGACCTTGATTGTCGATGACTTGAGTTTCAGGACCCTGGTCTTCTTCCCGGCCAGGTAAAGGACTCGTGGCGTGATCTTTGCCGCCACCTTGTTGCCGGGCTTGAACATCGCGTAGACCGAGGGAGTCCCGCCGCCCGAAGCCCCGGCGCGGGCCAGCGTGAAGTTCAGTGATATGGCCGGGCAGACAGGTCCCGCGGTGACCGTGGAGACAGTTCCCGCAGCCCCGCAGTCGGTCACCGCCGCGTCGTTGTTGGCGTCACCCCCGTAGGAGGCCACCCAGTTGTAGGTGCCCGGGGTCTCCGGGGTGAAGTCCGGCGATTCGTAGTTGCCGTTCGTGTCCACCGCCACCGGACCCGAGGTGTAGGCCGGGCTGCCCGAGCAATTCGCGTCGTTCGGGCCGTAGGCGCTAAAGACGATCTCTCCCGAAGGGTTGTACGCAGCGGAAAGCGTGACACCGAACTCGACCGGGCTACCGACCGTGCTGCTCGTCGCGGCCGGTGCCACCAGCTCCGGGGAGGCCTTCGACACCGTGTAGGCGATCGAGTCAGTGCCGGTCAAACTGTCTTCCGAGGTTGCGGTGACCTCGTAGGTCAGCGCACCGGCCATTGAGGTGTCGAGCATCCCGTTCGGTGCCGAATCACCATTCGAATCGAGGCATGACGCAAGGCCGGAGCCTCCGCTTCCTTCCTGGCAGGCGAACGAGGTAGCGGCGTTCTGGCCAACCGTGAAGGTACCCCCGTCGGCCGGGGAGGCGATCGTTGCGCTCGGAGGATCGGGCTGAAGCGAGAAAGACCAGGTGTCGTTCAGGGTGCCGGTCCCGGAATCCGAGCCTCCGAAAATCACGAGGTTCCCGGAAGCCGGGTCGAATGCCGTCGCTGCGGCCGAACGGGCCGGAGGACTGATGGCCGGGGACAGCTCGGTCCATGTTCCTTCGTCCCAGGTCCAGGTGTCGCTCAGCCAGACGCCGTCTTCGAACCCGCCGAAGAGGACCGTCTTGCCGATCGACGGATCAAAACCGATCGAAGCGCCGTTTCGGCCCGAAGGACCGGAACCCGGCAGCGCCTCGACCCAGCCGTTGGCGAGGCTCCAGGTCCATATGTCGTCCAGTTGGGCGCTGCCGACGCTGCCGCCGAACAGAACGAGATTGCCGTTGGTCGGGTCGAAGTCCATCGACGCGGCCTCGCGGGCCGGCGGACTGGTCACCGTCGTCACCTGGTTCCAGCCGTAACCATCCCAGGACCAGGTGTCATCCAGTACCGCAGTTCCGTCGTTTCCACCGAACACGATCACGCTCCCCGACGGGGTATTCGTGGTCTGGGGATCGAAGGCTGCCGAGGCCCCGAAACGGGCGGGCGGGCTGCCCGGCTGGGCATTGGCCACTGCCTGGGACCAGCCGTTGCCGTCCCAGATCCAGGTGTCGTTCAACGCGCCGCTTCCGTTCTTGCCGCCGAAAAGGACCAGGTTCCCCACGCCGGGATCGAAAGCCATCACCGCGCCTTCGCGGGCGGACGGGCCGGCGGCAAGGGTCTCCATGCTCCAGCCGTTCACGGCATCCCAGGTCCAGGTGTCGTTCAACCAGCTTGTGCCGTTGAACCCGCCGAATAAAACCAGGCTCCCGGAAGCGGGATCGAAAGCCATTGACGCGAACTTGCGGGATGAGGGGGCCGGGCTCGGGGGCGACTGGCTCAGATCGGACCAATTCGACTCGAGGCCGGAAGGTGGCCCCAGGGACCAGGTGTCATCGAGGTTCCCGGTATTCGACTCCGCTCCGCCGAACAGGAAGATGCTGCCGCTCACCGGGTTGAACGCCATCGCCGCCGCGGAGCGAACCGGGGGGCTGCCAGGATCGCCGTTCGGGGTCAGTTGACTCCAGTTGCCACGGCTCCAGATCCAGGTGTCATTGAGGCGGTTGGTGCCGCTGCTGTCGAGGCCCCCGAAGAGGACAAGATTGCCGGTGCCGGGATCGAAGTCCATCGAAGCCGCCAGGCGAGCCGGCGGACTGGTGGCCGGATTTGCCGGGCTCCAGCTGCTGCCGCTGAGAGCCCAGGTGTCATCCAGGCCGGTTCCGCCGCTATCTCTGCCGCCGAAAAGGATCAGGCTTCCCGAGGCCGGATCGAAGGCCATCGATGCCAGCATTCGCTCCGAAGGGCTGCCGGAGCTGCCGTCGTTCAGTTCGGTCCAGGTGCTGCCGGTCAGGGACCAGGTGTCATTGACCGGCGAGGTGCCGTCACCCCCGCCGAAAAGGACCATGCTTCCGGTAGCCGGGTCGTAGGCCATCGATGCGGCGGAGCGAGGCGAAGGACTTAGTGCGACGCCGTTGTTCAGTTCGACCCAGACCGAGCCGTTCCAGGTCCAGGTGTCATTCACCCGGCCCCCGACCCCCTCCCCGCCGAAGAGCACGACCTGCCCCGACCGCGGATCGAAAGCCATCGAAGCGAAATTTCGGGCCGGAGGACTGTCCGACGGACTGGCCGGGGTCACATCGTCCCACTGGCTGCCGTTCCACACCCAGGTCTCGCGAAGCAGGTCGGTGCCGTCATCACCGCCGAACAGCACGAGGTTTCCGGAAACCGGATCGAAAACCATTGACGCGCCGGTCCGGTCCGAGGGGCTGGTGCCGGGACCGGCCGGTGTCACGTCCGACCAGATCGGGACCGGCTGCGGTGGCGCCGCATCGGCATCGGCCACCGAAGCCGACCAGGAAATCACCGCTACTGCGATCACCACCAAGAGGAGGACCGGTTGGGCAAACCGGTGAATCGAATCAACTCCTGCCACGCCAAATCCCAAACCGAAGCCCTTCACGATTCCCTCTCTCGATTCCCTCCGGGGTCAAAGCAAGGCTAACACCGGGGATCGTCCGCGCCAACCTCAGGGAAGGCCATCGGCAGCCGGGATGCGATAAAAGTCGTTTGTGTTGCAGGGGGCCCAGAACCATCCGGTGATCGAGGCGATCCGGAACCCGAGCGAAGGCGACCGGGTCGTGCTGGTGATCGAAGGTGGCGGGATGCGCGGGGCCGTTTCGGGCGGGATGGGGCTGGCTCTCCATGAGCTCGGGCTGGGAGACAGGTTCGATGCCGTTTACGGCTCTTCGGCCGGGGCCCTGAACGGGTTGTGGCTACTGAGCGGGCGGGCCGAGGACGGGGTGCCGACCTGGACCGACGAGACTCTCGGCAAGGTGGTCATGGACAAGCGCCGGATCATCGGGTCCCGCCCGATCGTCGACATGCAGACCGTGATCGAGCAGCACTACGAAAGGATCTCGCCCGGACTTTTCCAGGCCGCCCTCGAAGCCGAAACCGAGTTCCACCCGCTGGCCACCGACATCGAGACCGGGCTGGCGGTCGACCTGCATGAGCAGGTGTCCGACCGCGAGTCGCTGATCCTCGCGCTCCGTTCCACCTCCACCCTGCCGATGATCGGCGGCCCGCCAGTCTCGATGGGCGGCCGGCGTTACCTCGACGCCGGCCTCAGCGCGGCGATCCCGTTCCAGGCCGCGATCGACGACGGGGCAACCCACCTGCTCCTGCTCCGCTCCCGCAAGGCCGGGGACGTGGCGAGCGACCCTTCGGGACTCGGCGGAAGACTGACCACCCGGATGCTGGGCCGGATCAGCCCGGCGGTTCGCGACGGCTACCTGACCCGCGGCCAGCGCGAAGGAGCCGACGAGGCATTCCTGGCCCGCCATGATCTTGAAACCGGCCTCAGCCCGAGCATCCTGCAGATCCGCCCCCACCCCGAGTCACCGGTCCCTTCCCGACTCGAATCGGACCTGGAGGTGGTCCGGGCCGGCCTCGAGTCCGGCCGTCAGGCGGTTCACGAAAGCTTCCGGAACCCGGTGCCGCGCTAGGGTCACTCCATGAAGTTGATCGCTGCAGCAGGGGTGGCGTTGATTTGCTGGTTGGGAATCTCCGGGACCGCACTCGGGGCCCAACTGGTCGAAGTGACGCCCGAGGGTTTTCTCCAGTCGGACCTGAGCTATATGGACTCCCCGCCGAGCGATGGTCGGATCTTTCTGGCCGAACGCGGGAACTCCGAAACCAACCGGGCCTCGATCCGGATCCTTGACGGCGGCGAACCGGTCATCACCCCGTTCCGGACGATCGACAACGTGGACGTGGCCGGGGAACGGGGCGTGATGTCGATCGCCTTCCCGCCGGACTACGCGGACTCGGGTCTCTTCTACGCCTTCTCGATCGCCCGGGGGCCGGACAGCCTCAGCCCTTCGGCCCAGCGCGGGCAGATCCGGATCGTCGAGTACCGCCGCTCGGCCGACAACCCCGATCTCGCCGATCCGGACTACCAGCGACTGGTCATCAGCACGCCCCACTCGGCCTCGAATCACAATGGCGGCTGGATGGAGTTCGGCCCGGACGGCTACCTCTACTTCTCGATCGGTGACAACGCCGACCGAGACAGGGCGCAGGAGTTGAACAACCTTTACGGCAAGGTGATGAGGATCGACCCGGCCGATCCGGCGGGCCCCTCCGCGTACACGATCCCGGCCGACAATCCCTTCACCACGACCTCCGGAGCGAGGGGGGAAGTCTGGGCCTACGGGTTTCGAAACCCGTACCGGGGCGCGTTCGCTCCCGACGGCCGGCTGACGATCGGCGACGTGGGCGAGGGAACCTGGGAAGAGATCAACGCCGGTGACCTCAAGGGCCGGAACATGGGCTGGCCGGACTGCGAGGGTTTCTGCGGCCCGCCAATCGGTTCCTTCACCGACCCGGTCTTCGCCTACAACCACGACGACGAAGTCGACGGCTTCGGCGGCGGCTGCGCCGTGGTCGGGGGCGACGTGGTCGAAGACCCGTCGCTGACCGGACTGACCGGGCGCTACATCTTCGCCGACTTCTGCGGCGGGGTGATCCACTCGCTGGACCTCGACACGCCGGGCGGCGACTTCGAATCGACCGGACTGACCGGCTATGGGAATCCGGTTGCCTTCGGTACCGATTCGAGCAATTGTTCGTACATGCTCCAGGGCAACGGCCTGTTCCGGATCGTCGCCGACGAAACCGGGACGGTCGCCTGCCCTCATCCGGTCGAACCGCCACCACCGGGGCCGCTGATCACCTACACCTCCTTCATCCCGTTCCGGGCCGTGATCGGCAAACGATTCGTGGTCGCGGCGAAATGTTCGATCCCATGCACCGCCACGGCGACCGCGAGAATCAAGGTCTCGCGGAACCGCCTCCGCAAGGCGCCCTCTTTCATCCAGCTGAAGCCGGTAAGCCGTTCGCTCCAGCCGGACACCCGGACCAGTCTCGTCTTCCAGATCCCGGCCGGCCGGGTACCGAAGATCAAGCGGGCGATCCGCAATGGCAGCCGGGTCACCGCACCGGTCGAGGTGAGGATGGTCGGTGAAGACAGTTCCGGGGGAACCGGAGCGAAGACGACCCGCTTCGTCCGGCCGAAGCGACGCTGACCGGCCGCC
>JAGQUQ010000081.1:0-1189 GCA_020438425.1 Solirubrobacterales bacterium | reverse complement strand
TGGTCGGTGAAGACAGTTCCGGGGGAACCGGAGCGAAGACGACCCGCTTCGTCCGGCCGAAGCGACGCTGACCGGCCGCCCGGCCTTCCGGCGCCCCTCTAGAATCCCCGCCATGGGAAGACTCATCGCAGGGATGCTGGTCGCAATTGTTGCTGCTTTCGTTTTCACGGCTCCGGCCGGGGCCGCGGAAATACCGCCGACCAAGGAATGCAGCAGGACCTTTGCCAAGCTCCTCGGCAAGTACATGGTTCAGTCGGAAGGCTCCCAGGCGAAGGCAAAGAAAGCGAACCGCAAGTTCGCCAACGGCCTCGCCAAGGCCGGTTGCATATCTGACGCAGAACCGGTGATCGACTGGGTCAAGCCCAGTCCGTTCAGCGAACAGTGTGTCGAGGCCTCGAAGGCAGCAAACGAATTCTGGAAGCCGGTGACCCGCCGCTTCGAGAACCTGGCCAAGCGCCAGCGAGCCCGGGAGCGCAAGCTCAACGCCCGTTCGCGACAGCTGACCAAGCGGATCAGAAAGCTCCGCCAGGCTGGTGCCTCGGAGCAGCGGATCCGGCCCCTGGTGCGGAGGCAGATCCAGCTGATGGTGAAGTCACTGGTTTCGGGGATGAAGCTGATCAGCGACCAGTTCGACGCGGTTACGCCGCAGGCTTCGGCCACCACGCTGACCATGTTCGAACTGATCTCGCTCCGCTGCATCGGTGGCAAGACGTTCCAAAGCGCCTTTACCCGCAGCGGGAAGTTCAAGGAACCCGCGGCCCGGGTCATCCACCGGCACCATCTGATGGTGAGTTTCTCGGTCCTGGCGGCGATGAGCGAGGATGTCGAAGGCCTCGGCTTCGCCAGTGCTTCGAGCCTCAGCGAAGAAGACCTGAAGGGGCTGCCTTCGAGCAGATCCTGCGAGCGGCCCTCGCTTGACGCTTTGCTGCCGACCTTGCTTTGCGAAGCCTCCGCACCCCCGTCCTGATCCGGCTTCGCCCGGCCTGATGTTGCCGCAGGCTTCTCAGCCTGCGGTTCAGAGCCTTGACTTTCCGCTGTGCCCTGTTCCGGGCTGTTCGGGCCTTGAGGCAGGCCCTGGACGGGCCCGGAGCGATCGTCGCCGGGGCCTGATCGAAGCCGATCGAGGGAACCGCCGGGACCGGATTCCCGAAGAAATCGGTTTCGGCTCCGCCCGGGATCGAGGTACCGG
>JAGQUQ010000080.1 GCA_020438425.1 Solirubrobacterales bacterium | reverse complement strand
CCGGTGTAGCCGTTGATGGTCTTCTTTCCGATCGCCCAGGCGGTGGCACCTGCGGCGGAGTCGGTCACCGCTTCGGCCTTCGGGCCTGCGGAGATCGTGTCGAGGAAGCCCGTGTAGGGAAGGGCGTCCATCGGCTGACGTTTGTTGAGGCCGTAAAGCGCGTACTGAATGGCCGTCCGCTGCTGGATGCCCATGCCGTCGCCGCTGAGAATGATCACGCTCGTGGCTGGCGTCGGTGCCTCAGCCTTGGACGAGTCACCCCTGGCGATCAACATGACCAGCGCGAGAACCAGCGCCGCCGCGGCAAGAGCCACGATCGACTTCCTGGTTGGAATTCGCTGAATCACTGACATTGCGTACCTGCTCCCATCTGGAGGAATTGTTCAACAATTCGTTCATCCTACATAACGCACCGGGCCTGTCAAGCCCGAAAGGTGAAAAATCCGGGACCTTCTCCCTCCCGCCGTCCAATCGTCCGCCGGGTGCCTGAAGGTGAACGTGCGGGTTGGAACCCCCTTCCAGGCCGGAAGTTCCTGCGAAACCCTCAGCTCAAGCCAAGTTCAACAACCGACTTGACGAACAACCGGGCAATCCGCTCCGAACTACTCGTCGTCTTCGGGGCTGTCGAGCTGATGCTTCAGCCCGCGGAAGATCGGGATGCTCACAGCACCGACCAGGATGAGGATCCAGATCAGGCTGGCCAGCGGAGAAATCAGCTTCGCCACCGCGGCCACCGAAAGGCCGGCAATGATAATCACGATCAGCCAGCTGAAGGCCGCGCTCTCCCGTTCAACCGGATTGCCAAGGTCGAAGCCGAACCGCTCCCCCCTGGCCGGCATCGGAGATGCCTCGACGGCCTCTTCGTCCTTGATCTCGTTCTCGGTCATGGAGACAGCCTACGGTCCCTTGCAGTCTTCGCCCGTGACCACCTGGCAGGCGGCGTCCTCGATCGCGAACTGGATGTCGTAGAAGCGGCTCTGCTGGCGGTTGGTCAGCGTCAGCTTCGGATTCTCCTGCGCCGCGTAGAAGCCGTCGCCTCCCATGTACCGGAAGACGGAGGTCGGGTCCCCCAGGTCGTATCGCGAGAAATTATCGACCGGCTCGGGGCCGAAGGAGAACCAGAACCTCGCGGACTTCCCCTCCGGGCCAACGAACGTCCCGTTGACCACGCCTTCCTTCGTGCCGTCATCGACCTCGATCCGGGAGCCGATGTCAATACCCGCCACGTTCTCCTTGAACTGCTCGGCATTGTCCTCACGGCTATTGCCGCCACCGCAGGCAGACAGAGTCAGAGCGACGAAGGACAACGCCAGCACCGCAACGAATCTCATGCTCATGCGCAGAGTCAGATGATGTAGACGGCCAGGAACACGATGATCCACATGATGTCGACGAAGTGCCAGTAGATGCCTGGCACCTCGACACCGAGGTGGTCCTTCTGTGCCGGCCCGAAGTGACCTCGGTAGGCGCGGATGTTGGCGAAGGTCAGCAGGAGCAGACCGACGAAAACGTGGGCGCCGTGGAGGCCGGTGAGGCTGAAGAAGATCGATCCGAAAGCACCGTCACGCGGCGTGAAGCCGATGTGGATGTACTCGTTGATCTGGATGAAGAGGAAGGTCGCACCGAGCAGCCAGGTCGCGGTCAGGCCGAGCTTGAGGCCGCGATGGTTGTTGTGCTTGATCGCCTCGAGGGCGTAGTGGACCGTGAACGAAGAGGAGATCAGGACCGCGGTGTTGATGCCGGCGATCAGGACCGGAAGCTCGAAGCCCTCCGGCGGCCAGGAAGCCGGGTCGGCGACAACGCGGAGGAAGAAGTATGCGGCGAAGAAAGCGCCGAACAGCATGACCTCGGAGAGGATGAAGAGCAGGATGCCGAGAATGGTGCGGTCGATCCGGGCACTCTGATGAGCCTCGGGCGGGCCGTGGTGCTCATGCTCGTCGACGTGACCGTGACCGTGGGCCGCGATGCTTGCGCTTTCCATCTCTATGCCTCGTTCTCTTCAGTTGAATCTTCGGCGACCGGGGCTTCGCCTTCGGCTACGACTGCCGCCACCGCCTCCGGGGGACGACCAGCTTCGTGGTGAACGACCGGCTTGTCGGTGATCTCGCGTACGCGACCGACCAGGTCCTGCTTGAGCCAGTGCGACTCCTCCCCGCTCAGCGTCGAGATGAGGATCTCGTCGACCCGGTAGTGCTCGATCGCGTTCTTGACCGCGTCAAAGGGATCGGGGCTCATCGGCTGACCGGTCGCATCGATGTCAGCGTGGTAAAGCTTGGCCAGAACCGCAGCCAGGTTCCGGGCGACGGTTGCTTCGGAAACGTCGTCGGCCGCCGGGGCGATGATCGTGTAGCGATGCGGACGCTCGCCGGAACGGTCCAGAAGGCGATCCTGAAGATCTTCGCTGGTCAGGGTGCGGTTGGCCACGACCAGGGTGTGGGTCACGTTGAGACTGATCGAGTCGTCCTCGATCCGGACCGGAATATGGGTGATCTTCGTGACCCCGCCGTAGGTGATCTCCGCCCATGAAAGCAGGTCACGGCGGGTCAATCCGAAACGGAAATCGTAGGTGCAGGAGAGCAGCACCTCGGAAGGCCGGTGGCTGCGGATCGCATCACCGAGCGCGAGGTCGTACTCGGGATCGAGCACCTCCCCGATCGCGTCGATACCGAACTCGTCCAGCACGGCCAGGGTCACGTCGACCCGGGCCCGGGCGGCCTCCTCACGCTCTTCGGGAGCGAAGAGCTGGCCAACCGAGGGCTGGTTCTGCGGCGCGACAACCACCACGTACGAAGCATCGGCGGCCTTCTCGCGCGCGGCTTCGAGCAGCTTGCGCCCGCCCGCAACCTCGTTCAGGAAGATCAGAAGCGGCTTGCTCATGAGGGCGCGGTCACCGTGCTCGGCTTGGTTTCCGGCACCTCGGCACCCTCGTCCTCGCCACCCATGATCGCGTGACGGGCACCGGGAGTGCCGTACTCGTACGGACCACCAACGACCCTCGGGATCTCGTCAAAGTTGAACACCGGCGGCGGCGAAGTGACCTGCCACTCGATCGAGTTGGCGCGCCAGGGGTTGTTGCCGGCCTTGGGGCCGAAGCGCCAGCTGACGATCATGTTGTAGAGGAAGACCAGCTGGACGGCACCAAGCGCGAAGGCCGAGACCGAGATCAGCAGGTTCCAGTCCCCGTACTGGGTGGCGTAGTCGGCTACGCGCCGCGGCATGCCGTCCATGCCGATCCAATGCATCGGGACGAAGGCGAGCCAGGTGCCGATAACGGTGCCCCAGAAATGGATCCGGCCAAGGCGCTCGTCATACATGCGTCCGGTCATCTTCGGGAACCAGTGATAGATCCCGGCGAAGATCGTGAAGACCGAACCGCCGAACAGCACGAAGTGGATGTGGGCGACCACGAAGTAGGTGTCCGAAACGTGAATGTCGATCGGGATCATGCCCAGCATGACGCCGGAAATCCCGCCCACCGTGAAGGTGATGATGAACGCAAGGGCGAACAGCATCGCGGTCGAGTAGGTGTGGATCTTGCCGTAGAACAAGGTTCCAAGCCAGGAGAAGACCTTGATGCCGGTGGGCACCGCGATCAACAGAGTCGTGATCATGATCGGCACTCGCAGCCAGCTGAACATGCCGGCGACGAACATGTGGTGGGCCCAGACCGAGTAGGAAAGAACCACGATGCCGATCAGGGCCAGGGCCATGAGCCGGTAACCGAAAACCGGTTTTCGGGCATGGGTGGAAATGATCTCGGAAATGATCCCGAAGCCGGGCAACATCATGATGTAGACGGCTGGGTGCGAATAGAACCAGAAGATGTGCTGGTAGGAGATGACGTCGCCACCCTCGAGGAAGTTGAAGAAGTTCATCCCGAGGATGCGGTCGAAGAAGACCATGAACTGGGCACCGGCCACGAACGGGGTAGCTCCGACCACCAGCAGCGAGGTCGAAAGGTTTGCCCAGACCAGAAGCGGCATGCGCCAAAGGTTCATTCCGGGCGCACGCATGGTGATGATCGTGACCAGGAAGTTGAGCGCGGTGGCGATCGATGATGCACCGGCGAACTGCACGCCGATGTTGAAGAATGACTGGCCTAACGGCGCCCCTGTGGAAAGCGGCGCGTAACCGGTCCAGCCCGCGTCAAAGGCGCCGCCCGGGGCGAGGAAGCTGCCGATGAAGATGAGGCCGGCGATCGGCAGCAGCCAGAACGAGAGCGCGTTGAGGCGCGGGAAAGCCATGTCCGGTGCGCCGATCATCAGCGGCAGGACGTAGTTGGCGAGTCCGGCGAAGACCGGAATGATGAAGAGGAAGATCATCACCACCGCGTGGGTGGAGAAAAGGCCGTTGAAGGTGCTGGCCGCGACGATCTGGGCGCCCGGCTGAGCAAGCTCGGCCCGCATCAGCAGGGCGAGCAGGCCGCCGATCAGGAAGAAGAAGAGGGTGGTTACGACGTACTGGGTCCCGATCACCTTGTGGTCGGTGTTGAACTTGAAGTAGTCCTTCCAGCTGTAGGCACCGTGACCCGAGTGGTCTTCCGGGATGGTCGGCTTGCCGGCCGCCCAGCGGAACCAGTAGTCGAAAGCTCCGAAGCCGAAGAGGAAACCGAACGGGGCGGTGATCAGCGGAACGACCACATGCGGGTAGCCCGTCTGCTCGGTCTGGAAGAGGTCGAGCCCCGAGATCGCCCGCAGGGCGATGACGAGTCCGAAGCCGAATGCGGCACCCAGTACGAGACCGATCGCACCGCGATACCAGCCCGGTTGCCTGATTGCCGCTGCCATTACTTGACCTCCATCATCGGGTTACGCCGCGCAGCCATCACTCTTCAACGACTCCGCTTCCTTCAATGCCCCCGGACTCTTCCTGTTCTTTCGCTTCAGCTTCGAGGTACTCATCCTTGGTCTTGAGCAGGGAAGTCGGCACTTCGGTGGTCTGCTTGCTGAGCCAGGCTTCGTACTTCTCTTCGGACTCGACGATCACGTAGGCGCGCATCGTCGTGTGACCGATTCCGCAAAGTTCCGCACAAACGAGCTGGTAGGTGCCTTCCTTGTCCGGCGTGACGACCGCGTCGGTCGCGAGGCCTGGCACCGCGTCCTTCTTGATGCGCCACTCGGGCACCCAGAAGGAGTGGATCACGTCCTGGGCCTGCAGGTCGAAGATGACCTGGCGATTGACCGGAACATGGAGCACGCCTTCCGACCACTTGTTGCCGTCCTCCGGGTATCCGAAGGTCCAGGCGAACTGCTGGGCGTAGGCGTTCACGTGAAGTGCGTTCTCGTCGGTCTTCTCGATGTCGTCGAGAACAGCCCACGAGTAGCCACCGAGACCGAGCACGATGATCACCGGGATGATCGTCCAGATGATCTCGAGCTTCGTGTTTCCGTGGATCGGCAGCCCGTCGCTCTCGTCACCCGGCTTGGCCCGCCACTTGATCAGGGCATAACCGAGCGCGACGCAGACGATCGCGAAGATGAAGGAGGAAATTACGACCGTCACGTCCATCATCGTGTCGATCGGGGCCGCTTCCGTGGCGGCGGCTTCACCGAACCAGTCGAACTGAAGCAGGATCACTGACTGGACCACGCCGAGCACGAGGACGGCAAGCACCATTTTCAAAATCGGGAGACGAGTCATGAGGCGAACGCCATTCTATTGAAGCCGCAGACGAAAGGATCCTGACCCCCGCTCAAGCCTGCTCGACTTTCCGGACTTCGCCTGCTGATGCGGAAATTACGTCCCTCGCCACACCCTGCCAACTCCAATTCCTATCGGCGGACTCGGCAATGTTCCCGCCGATCTCGATGCGCTCCGGGCGGTCCAGGGCCAGCCAGCGGTTGACCTTCCCGGCCAGCTCGGCCACCGCTCCGGGCCCGAGTGGCAGCCCGATCATCGATTTCACTTCGGGAACCTCGTCGGCCAGGGTCGCCGTCACCTCGGCCAGCCCGGAGTGCTCGGCGCAGACCGGAAGCACACCTGAGGCGGCGGCTTCGGCGGCAACCATCCCGAAAGCCTCGGGAAAGGTCGAAGGCACGATCATCGAATCCGAGGCCGGAACCACGCGGGCCACTTCGTCGTGCTCGAGGCGGCCGGCAAAGGAGATCGAGCCGGCGGCGGCTTTGCCTGCCTCCAGATACCCGGCAGGCGGGTTATCGAGAAACGAAGACAGATAAGTGAGAGGAGATTCCTCGCCTCCCTCCAGGGCCCGGCCGACCCTGGCGATCTCCCGCGCACCCTCCAGGTCACCATCGGTGATGGCGGTGACCAGTGCCCTCAGGCCCATCTCGTAGGCCCCGAAGCCGACCAGCAGCAGCTTCGCTCCGGGATTCTGCCGGTGAATCAAGGGCCAGGCGGCAACGATCAGGTCAACCCCCTTGGAGACGATCAGCTTGCCGACGAAGATCACCCTCGGACCCTCGGCTGCTTCAAATTCACCCAGGGCAGCGACCGCCTCGTCGGCGTCGCGACCGAAGGTGGTCGAAGGCGGCTCGCCTGCGATCTCCTCGCGCAGGGCGGCGATTCGTTCCTCGTGCTCGCCGGGCGCCAGGGGCGCGAATGCTTTCGTGTCCACGCCGGGAGGTCCGTAGCCGGTCTTTGCCTCCAGCCCGAGACCCGGCAGGGCCTCCCACATCGAGGCCGCCGTGTGATGTGAGCCGACCAGAACCGCCGCGGCCGACTCGACTCCCTCGGCCGCCCACGGAATGAACTCCGGGTTCGGCTTGACCGTGTACTCGAGGTCGGAGCCGTGGTTCTTGACCGCGTAGGGCCGCACCCCGGCCCGGGCGAAAACGACCGGGCCCATGATCAGGTGATTGGCGAGAGCGGCATCTGCCCCGCCGATCCGTTCCTGAACCGCCTTTACCGCCGCCACATTGGTGCCCACGTAGTAGTCGAGTTCTTCCGCGGTCAGTCGCGGAAAGGCCTTCGCCTCGAAGCCTTCATACGGATCTTCCACATAGACCGGCAGCAGGTTGCCGATCGGCGGGCGATAGACGGTGACCGACCCCGCTCCCTCCGCAGGGCGCAGTTCTTCGACCGAAAGTTCGCCGATCGCGTCGGGCCCGTCGGCCTCCGGCCAGGAGCCGACCGCGTTCACCCACTCGATGCTTTCGGCTTCGCGGTCCTGGCAGAGCAGATGGACTTCATGGCCGAGACCGGCCAGGGCGACGGCGAGATTGGCGTTGTAGATGTTGCTCCCGGTCCCGCGCAGCAGGTACCCGTGAAAGATCAGAATCCTCATTGCCGGTTATTCTCCCGGTTGATGACGACTGAAAACGCCACCAACGATCCGATCTACCGTCTCCGAGCCGCCGCCTCCGGTCGTGAAGCCATCGCCCCGGTCCGCGAGGGCGTCGTTTACCGGGATGCCGAAACCGGCGAGGAACTTGAGCCCGTGGCCGCCGTCCTGCCGCTGGCCGAAGGCGGGTCGTCACTCCCCCGCACCCCGGTCAACCTCCGGGTCTGCCGCCGCTGCGAACAGCTCACCCCCCGCGACCTCGCCACCTGCGAGTTCTGCGGCCTGCCCGCCGCATAGCCACCAAATAGAGCCCCACCCAACCATTCATTGATTTGAATGGGTGGGGCGGGTTGAACTTGGAGGGCGGGTCGGACCCCGCCCGACTTACTTATGAGGCGACTGCCTTACCGGGCCACGACAGTCGCCTTGTAAAGCAGGCGGCCCGCGTCGTAGTAGCAGCCGTAGCGCTTGATCGAATTGATCTTCTGCTGGGGGTGTGAGCTCTTCAGGGCGTCGTTCGGCCGGTCGAAGGCGTCGGTGCCGATCGAGCACTTGCCCGGGGCGCGGCTGCCGCGCCAGGTGTTGTACTTGCGGGCGTTCGCGCAACGGGACGGATTGACCAGACCGCCGTTGGTCGCGGCGCTACAGGCATACGGCACCCAGAAGGCCGGCGCCCAGGTCGGGATCGTGAGGGCGACGACGTCACCGCGGATCACCTTGAGCGGCTTGATCGCGAACTTGATCTCGCTGCCGAAGTAGCGATTCAGCTTCTGGGTGCCGCTGGCCCTGATCAACTTGTAGCGGGGCGGGTACCTGGCGCCCTTTTTGATCGGCCGGAGGATCGAGATCCGTGCCTTCGAGGGTGAGCCAAAGAGC
The DNA here is from genome assembly GCA_020438425.1 of Solirubrobacterales bacterium. GTDB lineage: Bacteria > Actinomycetota > Thermoleophilia > Solirubrobacterales > 70-9 > 67-14. The sequence goes on along the minus strand of JAGQUQ010000080.1, from coordinate 863 downwards.
TTGTTGAAGTAAGGCTGCTGGGCAGGCCCGAACCGGCGGCTGTCTTCCTTGAGCGGATTCGAAAGCTGGATCGACCAGGCCACGACTTTGCCCTTCTTGAAGGGAACCACGAAGTTCTTGCCGGTGACCCCCTTCTGGAAGACCTGGAAACCGGTCACCTTGCCTTCCGCGATGCAGGCCCGTGCGCCGGACCTGGTACCGCAGTTCGGGGTGACCTTGTCCCTGGTTGCCCCGAGCACGACCCGCCGGTTGCTCTTGCCATCGGCATCGCCGAAAGCGCCGGCAAGGACGAGGCAGGCGAAGAGACCCAGAGTGGCTGCAACGAGCGCGCCGAGGCGAAGGGCCGGGCGGCTCACGAAATGTGAACGAGGTTCGGCCATACAGGATCCAACACCGAGGCTACGCCACAGGTGCGGAACTTCAAGTCAGAGCGGCGGTCGGGAAATCCTGCCCGGACGGTCCAACGGCTCGTAGCCGGGGAAATATCCGACCGGGGTCAGCGGCCGACGATGATCGCCGAGTAGAGCAGGACGTTGCCGCCGTAGTAGCAGCCGTAACGGCGAACCGAGTCGAGATGGGTCTGCGGAGCGGTCTTCTGGAGCTGCTCGTTCGGGCCGCCGTCGTTGCTCAGTCCGCAGGTTTCGGGTTCACCCCGGGCCACGCGACTGCCACGCCAGGTGTAGGCCTTCTCGGCCTGATCGCAACGACCGGGGTCGAGAATGCCGAAATCGGTCTGGTTGCAGGCCTTCGGCTTCCAGAGCGCCGGCGCCCAGGTCGGGATCGTGAGTGCGACGACGTTGCCTTCGTAGACGTTGAGCGGAACGTCGAGCGCGAAGGTGACCTTGGTCCCGAAGTAGGGATTG
>JAGQUQ010000007.1:39335-53779 GCA_020438425.1 Solirubrobacterales bacterium | reverse complement strand
ATCGGAGCCAACTCGGTCGTGGTCGAAGACGTCCCGCCGCGATCCACCGTGGTCGGAAACCCGGGCCATCCGGTCAGGGTGGACGGTCGCAAGGTCGCCGACGGACCCGATGCCGACTGGATCCACCTGCCGGACCCGCTTCAGGATGCAGTCAAGTCGCTTTCGGCCCGGATCAAGGAACTGGAGAAGCAGGTGGCCGAACTGTCGGGCGAGCCGCGCCCCGAGGTCGAGGAACCCGACGGAAAGCCGAAAAAGGGGCGCTCTTCGGCCGGAGGATGAGCTCCGGCCCCGCCGGTCGGAAGGGTATCCTCGACTGGTGGAAGCGCTCAGTAATTACGAGGGCGGAGTGCCCGACTCGCCTGGCCCGGACGAGGCCGGCCCGGGAGCCCCGGCCCACCTCTTCGCCGACGGCCTGAACCCGCCCCAGCGGGAAGCAGTCGAGTACGGTGACGGCCCCCTGCTGGTCATTGCCGGGGCCGGCTCCGGCAAGACCAGGGTGCTTACCCACAGGATCGTTCACCTGCTTGCGACCCGGCGGGCACGGCCGGGCGAGATCCTCGCGATCACTTTCACCAACCGGGCCGCAACCGAGATGCGGGAACGGGTCGAAGAATTGATCGGCTCCCGGGCCCGGGCGATGTGGGTGACGACTTTCCACTCGGCCTGCGGACGCATGCTGCGTGGCGACGCCGAGAAGCTCGGCTACGCCCGGGCATTCACGATCTACGACGAGTCGGACTCGATCCGGATGATCAAACGGACGATGGAGGAACTGGACGTCGACCCCAAGCGTTTCCCCGCCCGGGCGATCAAGAGCGCCATTTCCGGGGCCAAGAACGAGCTGATCGACCCCGAGCAGTACAAGCAGCAGGGCGGCTCCTACTTCGAAGACACGGTTGCCGGCGTCTATGCGCTCTACGAGCAGCGGATGCTCGAGTCGAACGCGATGGACTTCGACGACCTGCTGGTGCGGATGGTCAACGTGCTGGAACTGTTCCCGGAAGTCAGGGAGCGCTGGCGTCGGGCCTTCAGGTTCGTGCTGGTTGACGAGTATCAGGACACCAATCACGCCCAGTACCGGCTGCTTCAGCTGCTTTGCGGCGAGCACCGCAACCTGACCGTGGTCGGTGACGAAGACCAGTCGATCTACGGGTTCAGGCATGCCGACATCCGCAACATCCTCGACTTCGAGAAGGATTTCCCCGACGCGAAGGTGGTCAAGCTCGAACAGAACTACCGCTCCACCCAGACCATCCTCTCGGCCGCCAACGCGGTGGTCGAGAACAATCGCGACCGTCGCCCCAAGAAACTCTGGACCGACCTCGGTCAGGGAGACGAGATCGAGGTGGTCCGGCTTTCCGACGAGCACGAGGAAGCCCGCTGGGTGGCCGGGGAGATCGAGCGTCTGGTCGAAGAGGAGGGCATCTCGCCGCTCGACGTCGCGGTCTTCTACCGGATGAACGCGATGAGCCGGGTGCTCGAGGACACGCTGGTCAGGTTCGGCACCGCCTACCGGGTGATCGGCGGCACCAGGTTCTACGACCGGGCCGAGATCAAGGACGCGATCGCCTACCTCCAGTACATCGCCAACCCGCGGGATTCCGTCGCCTTCACACGGATCGTCAACTCGCCCAAGCGGGGCATCGGCAACACGACCCAGGGCCGGTTGCTCTCCTTCGCCAACACCACAGGCGACGACATCTGGGACGTGGCCGGCCAGGTCGAGAGCGTTCCCGGGATGGGCACGGCGGCGATCCGGGCGGTCGGCGAGTTCCAGCGAACCATGCGCGGACTGAAGGAAGACGTCGAAGGCCGCCCGCTCGCCGATCTGCTGGAGAGAGTGCTGGACGAGACCGGCTATTTCGAAGCGCTCGAGTCCGAACGAACCGTCGAGGCGGAGGGCAGGATCGAGAACCTTCGCGAACTGATCGGGGTTGCCGGCGAGTTCGACACCAATCGCGCCCTCGAAGGAGAAAGCGACGTCGAGCCGCTGGACGAGTTCCTCCAGCAGATCTCGCTCTATTCCGAGCAGGACAAGCTAACGGCGAAGGACGAGCTCCTCACCCTGATGACCATGCACAACGCGAAGGGCCTCGAGTACGACACCGTCTTCATCATCGGCTGCGAGGACGGTGTGTTCCCCCACCAGCGAGCCCTCGACGAAGGTGAAGAGGAAGAAGAGCGGAGGCTCTGTTACGTCGGCATCACCCGGGCCAGGAAGCGGCTCTACCTGACCAGCGCCCGGACCCGGCGGATGTTCGGCGGAAGGTCGGAATCGACCATGCCCTCCCGCTTCCTCGACGAACTTCCGGCCAAACTGGTCCACCAGCAGGGGTCGGCGGTCGGCCAGGGCGGATTCACGACCGGCTACCAGGGCAGCGGACACGGCGGCAGCGGCCGGGCCCGCAGCTACCAGGCCCCCGGGCGACCGCGACCCGGCGGCGGACCGGTGACCAGGATCGAGCCCGGCACGGCGGTCCATTTCGAGGTTGGCGATGATGTGACCCATGGCACCTTCGGTGACGGGGTCGTGATCGGTGCCGAGCCGGGCGGAGTGATCATCGTCCGGTTCGCAAACGACGGCAGCGAGCGCAAGCTGATGGCCGAGTACGCACCGATCCGGAGGAAACAGAACTGAAAATAAGTGGACGGAAGGTTCAGCGGTTGAGCGCAAAGATCATCGACGGCAAGGCGGTTTCAGCCGAGGTTCGTGAGCGGGTGGCGGCCGAGGTCAACGATTTCATCGAGGGTGGCGGCCACCAGCCCGTACTGGCGACGGTGCTGGTCGGCGATGACCCCGCTTCCCACGTGTACGTGGCCAACAAGCTCAAAGCCTGCGAGGCGGCGGGGATCGGATCGGTCCATCACGAGCTGCCGGCCGAGACCAGCCAGGAAGACCTCCTCACCCTGGTCAAGGCCCTGGGTGACGACGACTCGATCGACGGAATCCTGGTTCAGCTGCCGCCGCCGGATCACATCGACGCCGATGCCGTGATCGCCGCAATCAACCCGGCCAAGGACGTTGATGGACTGACGGCCACCAACGCCGGTCTGCTGGCCGGTGGCCGGCCGGGACTGGTTCCCTGCACGCCGGCCGGGGTGATCGAACTGCTCGACCATGCCGGAACGGAACTCGAAGGTGCCGAGGCGGTGATCGTCGGCCGCTCGAACCTGGTCGGCCGGCCCCTGATCAGCCTGCTGCTCGGTCGCAACGCCACGGTGACCGCCGCTCATTCCCGCACCCGGGATCTCGAGGAGGTCTGTTCGCGGGCCGACGTGCTGGTCGCCGCGGTCGGAGTGCCGAAACTGCTCGGGGCCGGACACGTCAAGCCCGGCGCCACCGTAATCGACGTTGGCATCAACCGGACCGACGAGGGTCTGGTCGGGGATGTCGACTTCGAGGCCGCGGTCGAGGTGGCCGGGGCGATCACGCCGGTGCCCGGAGGCGTCGGCCCGATGACGATCGCATTGCTGATGGCAAACACGCTGGCTGCGGCAAAGGCCCGGACCAGGTGAAGTTCTCGAGGGTGCACCCGTGGGAGTGGTTTGCCGGTTTGATCGGGCTGATCACGCTGGTGGGTCTGGTGACCGGAGCTTCCTCGCCGGGGGTTCTGCACGCGATTGTCATCCTGGTCGCTGCGGCTGGAGCAATCGTGCCGGTAATCGTGGCCATGAGCGAGAAAACGAACGTTCCGATCGTGTTCGAGACCCTGCTCTGGATAGTTACGCTCCTGGTCGGTTTGATTCTGATTGTCCGGGCGCTGATCCCGTCGGACACGGTCTTCGAATCCGGTTGGCTGGCCCTCGCGGGGACGCTCGTCATGAGCTTCGCGCTCTGGCGGAGCATGGCCCGCGAGTATTGACCTACCGGGCTGACGCGCCCGCTGCGCCGCCCGTAGACTCAGCTTCGTGATTGAGCGCGAGCAGGTACTTCATGTCGCCAGGCTTTCCCGCCTGCGATTGAGCGAGGAAGAAATCGACACCCTCACCGGGGAGCTTTCCTCGGTCCTTGACCATGTCGACAAGCTGGCCGAGGTGGACCTTGAAGGAGTCGAACCGACTTCTCACGTGGTGCCGTTGGAGAATGTGCTCCGGTCCGATGAGCCCCGGCCCAGTCTTGACCGGGAGGTCGCTCTCTCCCAGGCTCCCGACCCTCACGACGGTGCCTTCCGCGTACCTTCTCCGCAGGCGGAGGCATAGGCATGGGTGACATCGAACTGATTGCCGCCAGCGGAGCCGAGACCGCCGCGAAGATTGCGAACGGAGAGGTTTCCGCCGACGAAGTTCTCGACTTCTGGCTTCAACGGGCTTCCGGGGACGCGCTGAATGGCTACCTGTGGAGCGCAGACCGCGAATCGGCCCGCGATGGGGTGGACCCCGACGGTGGCGCGATCGCGGGAGTTCCGCTGGCGATCAAGGACATCTTCTGCACCGAGGGCGTGCCGACCACCGCCGCCTCGAAGATCCTCGGCGGCTACATCCCGCCCTACACCGCGACCTCGGTTCGCAACACCCGTGCTGCGGGACTGCCGATGCTCGGCAAGACCAACATGGACGAGTTCGCGATGGGCTCCTCGAACGAGAACTCGGCCTACGGTCCCAGTCTCAACCCCTGGGACACCGATCGGGTCCCCGGCGGCTCCTCCGGCGGTTCGGCTGCGGTCGTTGCCGGAGGTCTCGCTCCCTGGGCGCTCGGGACCGACACCGGCGGCTCTATCCGGCAGCCGGCCGGTTTCTGCGGCATCGTCGGGCTCAAGCCGACCTACGGGGCGATCTCCCGCTTCGGCATGATCGCCTTCGCCTCCTCGCTCGACCAGTGCGGCCCGCTGACCCGGGATGTGACCGACGCGGCGCTGCTGCTCGACGTCCTTCAGGGTCGCGACGACTACGACTCGACCTCGGTCGGGATCGACGGGGACGTCAAGGCGCCGACCGCCGAGCGGCTCGACGGACTCACCTTCGGGGTGCCGCGCGGGCTGATGAGTGAAGGGATCGAAGCCGGAGTACTGGCCCGGTTCGAGGAAACCCTGATCAGGATCGCCGAGCTCGGCGGCGAGATCGTCGACATCGAGCTGCCTCATGCCGGTCACGCAATCTCCGCCTACTACGTGCTCGCCCCGGCCGAAGCCTCGACCAACCTTCAGCGCTACGACGGTGTTCGCTACGGCCTCAGGGCCAGCGACGAGGACCTGCTCGCGATGTACGAGGTGACTCGCGAAGACGGTTTCGGGCCCGAGGTCAAGCGACGGATCATGCTCGGCACCTACGCGCTCTCATCCGGCTTCTATGACGCCTACTACGGTCGCGCCCAGCGGGTCCGGACCAGGATCGTCGAGGACTTCGACAGGGCTTTCGGAAAGGTCGACTTCGTGGTCACCCCGACCTCGCCGACCGTCGCCTTCAAGCTCGGCGAGAAGACCGCCGACCCCTGGACCATGTACCTGAGTGACATCTTCACGGTGCCGATCTCGCTGGCCGGAATACCGGCGATCTCGATCCCCGCCGGTCTCGCCGAGCCGGATGGGGGAGGGCCGGAGCTGCCGGTCGGATTCCAGATCGCCGCTCCGGCCTTCGCCGAACAGAAGCTGATCGAAGCCTCCTTCGCGCTGGAACAGGCGATCGGCTTCGATGGTTCCGCCGGACTTGCGGGAGGCGTTCGATGAGCACCGAGTACGAAGCGGTGATCGGGCTGGAGATCCACGTCCAGCTCTCGACCAGGACCAAGATGTTCTGCGGCTGCGAACTCTCCTTCGGTGACGACCCCAACGTTCACACCTGCCCGGTCTGCCTCGCGCTCCCCGGGGTGCTGCCGGTGACCAACGCGCAGGCGATCGAGTACGCCCTCCAGATCGGCGCCGCACTCGATTGCGAGCTCTCGCCGGTCTCCACCTTCGATCGCAAGAACTACTTCTATCCGGACAATCCCAAGGCCTACCAGATCACCCAGGCAGCCAGGCCGTTTGCGGAGAACGGCCGACTCGGCGAGGTGAGGATTCATCACGCCCACCTCGAAGAGGACGCGGCCAAGACGATCCATACCGGCGGTGGTGGGCGGATCAAGGGCTCGGATGCCTCCGAGGTCGACTTCAACCGTGGCGGTACGCCGCTGGTCGAGATCGTCACCGAGCCGGATCTCCGTTCCGGTGCCCAGGTCCGCGAGTGGGGTCAGCTGCTCAGGGCCACGATCAAGCAGCTCGGGGTCTCCGACGTGAACATGGAGGAGGGCTCGCTCCGCTGCGACGCCAACATCTCGATCCGCCCGGCCGGTTCCGACACCCTCGGTACCAAGACCGAGCTCAAGAACATGAACTCCTTCCGCTTCATTGAACGGGGAATCGAAGCCGAGATCGCCCGCCAGAAGGAAGTCGTCTCATCCGGCGGTGAAGTGGAACAGGAAACGCTTCACTTCGACCCGGCGACCGGCGAGCTTCACTCGCTTCGTTCGAAGGAGGAGGCCCACGACTACCGCTACCTGCCGGAGCCCGACCTGGTTCCGGTGGTCCCGACCGAAGCGATGCTCGAAGCGGCCAGGAACTCCCTGCCGGAGCTTCCGGCCGCCCGGGCCGCGCGCTACGAGCAACTCGGGGTCAGCGAACAAGCCGCTCTGCTGCTCTCTTTCGAGACCGAGTGGGCCGGGTTCTTCGAGGGCGTGCTCGAAGCCGACGACACGATCGAACCGCGGGTCGCGGCCAACTGGGTAACCGGCGAGTTTGCGGCAGAACTCAGAAAGCTCGACGATCAGCCTCTGGCCGAGTCCAGGGTCGCTCCTGAGTCACTGGCCACCCTGATCGGGCTCGTAGCTTCGAAGAAGATCTCCCATGGAGCCGGCAAGACGGTGCTCGAGGAGATGGTTTCCTCCGGCGCCGACCCGGCCGCCGTGGTGGCAGAGAAGGGCCTCGAGCAGATCTCCGACTCGGGCGAGCTGGAGAAGATCGTGATTCAGGCGATCGAAGACAACCCGAAGCCGGCCGAGCAGATCCGCGGTGGCAACGAGAAGGCGATCGGCGCCCTGGTCGGTGCCGTGATGAAGGCCACCCAGGGCCGGGCCGACGGAGGAGAGGTCAACCGCCTCCTCCGCCAGCACCTCGGTCTTTAGCTAGCGAACCGCCACCCGGAAGCTCCGCTTGATCACCTTCCGGCTCCGCTTGCCTGTCTGATCTACAGCCTGGACCTTGAGCGTGTGCTTGCCGCGGCTCAGGCGCTTGATCGAAATCTTCGAGGAACAGGGGACGGCCTTCTGGCGGTCCAGCTTGCAGATGAACCCGAGCAGGGTGGCGGCGGAACCACCGAACTTGAAGCTGACCGAGCGCTTGCGAACCACCTTCGGCGGTGCGCTCAGCACCCTGACCGTGGGGGCGGGGGAACCCCCGGCCTTGAGATAGAGCGACTTGGCGGCATTCGAGAAGTAGGGGCCGAAGATCACGCCACAGGTGTTCGGCAGGTTGTCGCAGTAGCCGTAGCTGACCACCGAGTTGACGTAGTTGCCGAGGGTTACCCAGCCGCCGCCACTGGCACCCTGCTGCATGTAGCAGGGGTTGGCGGCCATCGGGAAGGGCTTGAGGCCCTGGGTGCTGTCGAAGCTGTTGAACTTCGAGTGGCAGCCGCGCAGGATCTCGCCGTCGTACGGCGGGTTCGGCTTCGACGGGTAGCCGTAAATCGTGTACTCGAGGTTCTTCAGGCTGCCGAGAATGTCGGCCAGGTCGAAGGCGATCTTGCGGGAGCCCAGGGCGGTCTGTGCGGGCTGGTCAAGCACCGCGACGCCGATGTCGTATGCGTTGGCGCCCTGCGTTGCCCACTGCGGGGTCGTGTAGAGAGCCGCTGCCGAGGCGAAGCCGAGCGGATCGTTGCCGTTCTCGTAGGCCGGCACGAAGGCCAGGTTGGTCGCAAACGTCTTCGTGTCAAGGTCGAAGACACAATGGCCGGCGGTAAAGACGACGTTCTTGCCCTTCGACTCGATCACAGTGCCTGAACAGGTGTAGGTGTTGGCGCCGACCTTGAAGAAGATCTTCCCGTGAACCACCTGGGGGAACTGCGTCACGTTGCCGGGAGTGAAGTCGCCGGTCGCGGCCGAGGCGGATGCGTCCCCCGTGTCGAAGTCGGGAATGTCCAGACTGGAAGCGGCAGGAGTCGGCATCGGCACCGGCTCCGCTGCGGCCATGCGTTCCGGAGTCCAGAACTCTTCGGCTGCGGCCGGGCTGGCCACGGTCTCGCCAACCACGTTCGCGGTCGAGACCTTTGAGACGGTCGGTGTCGGGCCGTTGTCGACAATTTCGGCGGCACTGGCGTTGGACGAGAACGAGAATGAGGTGGCTGCGAGGACAGCGGCAAGGGCAACAGCCCCGACCACGCCTCCCCTTGCCCTGCTTGAAAGTCCCATAGTTCCATTAGAACAGATCAAGCGGCCCCTGGTTGCGATTCGATCACACAACCTCCTGCATATACTCGGCGACATGGCCTGGAACATCGTCATCGTCGGCGGCGGATTCGCCGGAGCAAATGTCGCCCGGCACCTCGAAAAGGTGCTGCCCCGGCAGTCCGCCCGGCTGACACTGGTGAACGACGTGAACTTTCTGCTCTACACGCCGCTTCTGCCCGAAGCCGCAGCCGGAACGCTCGAACCGCGCCATGTCGTGACTCCGCTCAGGGAAATCCTGCACCGCACCAACCTGCGGCTCGGTGTGGTCGACGCTCATGACCGGGAAGCGCGGGAAGTGACCCTGCGCAGCCACATGGGCCAGACCGAGCAGATCCCTTACGACCACCTGGTGCTGGCGCCCGGATCGATCTCCCGCTTCCTGCCCGTGCCGGGCCTGAGCGAACATGCGGTCGGCTTCAAGAGCCTCGCCGACGCGATTTTCCTTCGCAACCATCTGATCGAGACCCTCGAGATGGCCAACGCCACCGATGACCCGGAGCTTCGCGAGGAACTCCTCACCTATGTCTTCGTCGGCGGCGGATATGCCGGGCTGGAAGCACTCGCCGAACTTCAGGATTTCGCTGCGGACGCGATGCGTGACTACCCCAAGGCGAGGCTGCACGGCATGCGCTGGATCCTGGTCGAAGCCGCAGACCGGGTCCTGCCCGAAATCGATCGCGAACTGGCCGACTATGCGGTCGACGAACTCCGCGGCCGCGGGATCGACATCAAGATGGAGACCACGCTCGAGGAAGTAACCGAAACCACGGCACGGATTTCGACCGGGGAAACGGTTCCGACCCGGACCGTGGTCTGGACCGCAGGCGTGGTGCCGAACCCTGGCCTCAAGAACTTTGGCGTGCCACTCGACGAGAGGGGCAAGGTCAAGGTCGACGCCAGCATGGCGGTCGAAGGCTTGGAAGGCATCTGGTCACTTGGCGACTCCGCGGCCGCGCCGAACCCGAAAGGCGGCCTCTGCCCGCCGACCGCCCAGCATGCGGTGCGTCAGGCACCCGTGGTCGCCGCCAACATCAGCGCCGCGATCGGTCTCGGGGAACCGAAGGTCTTTGACTACCAGGGTTCCGCCTCATTCGTGAACCTCGGCCGCTACAAGGCAGTCGGCAAGATCGGAGATCGCACCTTCCGCGGTTTCAAGGCCTGGTGGATGGCCCGCTCGTACCACATGAGCCAGATCCCGGGCGCATCGAGGAAGGCCCGCGCGGTGATCGACTGGACCGCCAGCCTGCCCTTCTCACGGGACATCTCCGAGGTCGGATCGATCGGGCGGCCCGGCGTCCTGAGCCCCGACCGCTACGAGCACGGTGGCTCTCATCGCCCGATCGACGGTGACCCGCCGGCAGCCGGCAAGGACCGGGCCGACGCCGAAATCAAAGAGAACTAACCGGCGTTGAAGGTCGTGTCCATGCCCCAGGCGGCATGGTTCGGCAGCGAGCACCAGAGGCGGTAGCTGCCGGGGGTCGTGGTGAAGCGAATCCGGTTCTGCTCGCCGGGGCCGGTCTCGGGGGTCGAGAGTTCCTCGCCGCCACCGACCCGCTGGATGTGAAGATCATGGGCGTCCTCGCCCCGGTTGTTGAGCTCGACGATCGTGTCACCCGCGGTCAGGCTCTTGGCCGAGAGGGTGAAGCCGAACTCGTATGCCTTGACTCCGAGTCTTGCCGGGTCGGCGGGCGGAACTACCCGGCAGACCCGGACCCTGACTTTGCGGAAGCGGACTACCCGCTTGAGGCGGCCATCCCGGTGGACCCACTTCACCACCTTGCGCGTCTTCCACTTCCACGAGCACTGCTTCTCGCCGGCGGCGCTCGGCCGGACCGGATCGAGCTGGTCCGGACCGGATGCCGCGGCCGGGCCAGCGACGAGTCCCAGTCCGAGCAGGAGCGAAGCGATGAAAGCCAGCCGTTTCATCACTTCAGTAGTACCGGCCGGGCGAACTTCGACGCCCCGGGAATGATCGGCGCCGCCTCTTGTCCGAACCACTGTTCGAGCAGCGAGCAGTACATGGCCCGGAAGTCCGAGGTGTGGCGGAGGTTGTCGTCGGGGTCGAGGCTCGTCAGGCCCGGGAACTCGCCGACCATCTGGCCTTTGGCCCGGCTGCCGATCAGGAAGGCGACCCCGGCCGCGCCGTGATCGGTTCCGGCCGAGCCGTTCTCCTCGGGACGGCGGCCGAATTCCGACCAGACCTGGATCAGAACCCGGTCCTGAAGGCCCCTCGCCTCGAGATCCCTCTGGAAGGCCAGGATCGAATCGCAGGTCGCCTTGATCGCCCCGTCGAACTCCTCGACCTGGGCGGAGTGGGTGTCATAGGCGCCGTCGGCGGTGACCGACACGCAGTGAAGCGGCATTCCGGCGCCGAGCAGGGCGGCCAGTCCGGAAAGCTGGGTTGCCAGCCTCGCCTCGGGATAGGTCACCGGCGAGACGAATTCATCGAAGGAAGAGAGCGTCTCCCGGATGATGTTGGTCGAACGGATCGCCCGCCTGCTCTCGTCGAGAGCCGGCGACTGCGACTTCATCGAGCCCATCCTCTTGAAGCTCTTGAACATCTCGTCCTCTACCGGCTCCGAGGTGCGGGACCAGAGGTTGTAGTCGGTGATTCCCTCGACGGCGGCGACCGGCTTCTCTCGCGTCGCGAGTGAAGGGGCGAGCGAGTTGCTCAGAGAAAGACCCTGAAGCGGGTTGTCGTTGCTTCCGACCAGATCGAGGTAACGCCCCATCCAGCCGGTCCGGGTGTCGGTATCGAGTTCGCCGACCTCCCAGAAGTGGCGGGAGGTGAAGTGAGACTGGTTGGCGTCGTCGTACCCGACCGCCGGGAAGACCGTGACCTTGCCTTCCGAATGGAGCTGGGCAAGGGCGCTGGCCGACGGATGCCAATGCAGGCTGCCGTCCTCGCTGAACGGCGTGCCATCACCGGCGTTCAGCGCCAGCACCGGTCGCAGCTCGTGGTAGCGGGAGTGCCCGACCGGTGCCAGCAGCGAGAGCGCATCGGCGCCGCCGTCGAGGAAGATCGAGACCAGGACCCGGTCCGACTGGGCTGCCTTCGCGATGCCGTCTTCGAACAGCGGCAACGGAGTCTTGCCCGCCGCGTAGACGGCCAGCGCAAGACCGGCGGCACCGGCGATGAAACCGCGACGGGTCAGTCCCGTGCCGGCCGGAACCGGCATCCCCGGCTCGATCGAAGGCAGGCCCTGACCGGCCTGCGCGGCAGCGGAGCGGAGCAGTCTCGAACGGGTGTAGTTGTTGCAGCAGTGGTCGGTCATGAGAGCTGGAAATCCGGGCAGGAGGCGATCAGCTGGAGCAAGGCGTTCTGCCTCATCGCCAGGTATGGGCGCTGCTGCCACTCGTCGGTGATGAACCCGGGGATCCGGTTTGACATCGAGACGAGTTCGTTCTGGTGGTCGGCCCGGAGGGCAGGCCAGCCGAAAGTGGAAAGTGCCCGGTTCACGGCTTCCCGGGTCGATTCTTTCTCGCGGTAGGAATCATCCCAGGCCTCGTGGCCGCGTTTCTCGAGCGCGTAGGTGACCATCAGCCAGCGGGCCCGGACGGTCGACGTGTCCAGCCAGCGTTCGTCATCCCAGCCGGCGACGTTCGGGGGCAGGAAGAGTTGCTGCCCGGCACCGTCGCCGAGCCAGATCCAGGACGAGGTTTCGACCGGCAGCTTCAGGGCCCGCAGCAGGCTGGCGTTGAAGACCACCGGCGGCTTGACCATCGGCGGGCCCCGGTAGAAATCGGGATGCTGCAGGATCGCTTCGACGACCGGCAGGATCCTGCGGTTGTTCTTCAGATACAGGCGAATCAGGGCCTGCCTGGTGCTCTTCGACGGGGCGGCGGGAACGAAGTAGCTCCACATCTTCTCGACGAAGAAACTCGCGTGGAGTTGATGGGTGACGCAGAGACGGCAGACATCCCGCCAGTTCCAGTTGCCCTTCCGGCCAAAGATCTTCTTCTGTTCCTCGTCGTGGAATTCCGGGTCGAACCTGAAATTGATCGCGCCGAGGTCATCGTCCCAGTCGTAGCGCCAGCCGGTCAGGGCCCGGGCCGCCTCGCGGATGTCGTCTTCCGTGTAGGCGCCGCGGTCGGCTCCCAGGGTGAAGAGTTCCATCAGTTCGCGGGCGTAGTTCTCGTTCGGTGACCACTTGTTGTTGTCGCCGCCGTTGAGCCACTGGAGCATCGCCGGATCCTTCGTCACTTCGAGCACGAGGTCGTCGAAGGTTCCCTTGATGCCGTCGCGGAGCTTCCAGTACTGGTCGATCATCTGGCGCTGCTGGGAAACGCTGGCGATCGAGGTCGCGAACCAGTCGTGGAAGATCAGCGCCATGCGCTCCTTGAACGGCTGGTTCGTGCGAACCATCCGGTCAAGCCACCAGAGGTGATCGTGACCCCAGGAATCGAACGGCGCCAGGGGGAGGCCGTATTCGTCGACCGGATCCGGGCCGATCAGCTTCGCCTTGCCTCGCGGCCGGGTCAGCGAAAGGACCGCCTTCTTCATGCCCATCCTGGCCAGCTTCTCGGCCTGCCCCGGGGCGGGGCCGAAACCGGCGCGGTTCAGAAGCCGGGTTGCCTCCAGTCGCCCGAACGGGCCGTGGTAGGTGCCGAAAGGCTGCGGCCCGGCCGGATGTCTCGCCTTCTGGGGACGGGGGAGCGGCCGCGGTCCCGGATCTTTCCTCGGTGCCTTCTCGCCCTTGCGGCGACGGAACACTCTCGTGCGCAGGTGAACGACGCCCTCGCCGGAATCGACCCAGCGTTTGCGACGGTACGTGACCTGCTTCTTTTTCCTGCCGGCCTTGACTGCCATTCCCTGTCCTCACATTGTTCACCAACCGTCAAGCCGAACCTGCCGGTACCTCGATCTTCAACAGGGTCAGCCGCCGGAAAGAGCGTTCTGAAGTCACAATGTGCCCGTGGGTTACGAGTACCTGTTCATCGCGCTGCTCTTCGGAATCGCGACCGGATTCATCGGCCGGGCCAAGGGAGGCTCATTCTTCCTCTGGCTGATAATCGGAACCGTCCTGCCCGGATTCGGACTGATCGCCGTGATCCTGATCCGCAACGAGATCAATGAACCCGAACGCCGCTGCGACAACTGCGGCAAGATCCTCAAGCTCTACGTCCAGGTCTGCCCCCGCTGCGGCTACGACCTCTACCTGCCACCCCCGGAAGAAACCCGAATGCCACCCCGGTGAGCATGGACCTGCACCGACACCACCGCCCGCTGGGTGTGTTGGCATTTCGTCGAGATTCCAGTTTGTGCCGCATGCCGGCGCAAAGTGGGCTCTCGCTGATTTCCTGATCCCGATCCGGGGCTGGTGGAGGGGTGGTGACGCAGGTCAGGTGTCATCAAGGGGCTCAACTTGCGTCACCGTCAACCGGCAGCCCAGCCGAAAAACCGATACCGCCGCCCCGCGCCAAACCCAGGGGGTGACTACCTGAGCCAGGTTCTGACTATGGCGTTGGCGAAGCCCATCCCGTACCGGAGGACTGCGGGCTTCTTGCTGTGGCCGTGGAGACGCTGTTCGACCGTGACCGGGACCTCCACGGCAGGAACGCCGCGCTTGATCGCCTCGATCATGAACTCGGAGGTGTGGAACTGCTCCTGTTTGAGAACAAGAGTGGGGAGGACCGAAGTGCGGACCGCCCGGTAGCCGTTCGAGCAGTCGGTCACGTGGGTTCTGGTGATGAAGGAAACGAGCCGGTTGAAGAAGACGATGCCCATCTCGCGGGCGAAATGGTTCTCTTCGGCGTGTCCGAGCACCCTTGAGCCATGAGCCACATCGGCCTTGCCGTCGAGCACGGGCTGGACCAGGTTCGGCATCTCGGCCGGCAGGTGCTGGCCATCGGCATCGAGCGTGACCACGATCGCCGCCTCGGAATCGACCATCAGCCGGTACCCGGTGCGGAGCGCGGCGCCACCGCCACGGTTCACCACATGCCGGCTTACCACGGCCCCGTGGGCTTCGGCCACATCTTCGGTGCCGTCGCGGGAACCGTCATCGACGACCAGGGTCGCCGTAGG